>JAVEXM010000100.1:6529-9641 GCA_034004025.1 Bacteroidales bacterium | reverse complement strand
TTCATGGTGCTGGCAACGCAGAACCCCATAGAACAGGAGGGAACCTACCCGCTGCCCGAAGCACAGGTCGACAGGTTCATGCTGAAGGTGGTTATTACCTACCCCGACAAGGAGGAGGAGCGTATGATCATCCGCGAGAACCTCGCCAGTCATTTCCCCACGGCCAACACCATACTGAAGCCTGATGATATTCTCAGAGCACGGAGTGTGGTTAAGGAGGTCTACCTGGATGAGAAGATCGAGAACTACATTCTCGACATCGTGTTTGCGACACGCAATCCGGAGAAATTCGGACTTGATAAGTTCTCCCCCCTCATATCCTACGGGGCATCCCCCAGGGCCGGCATCAACCTTGCAATGGCTGCCAAAGCCTACGCCTTCATAAAGAGGAGGGGCTTCGTGGTGCCTGAGGATGTGAGATTTCTTTGTGCTGATGTGCTCAGACACCGCATCGGCCTGACATATGAGGCCGAGGCAGAGAACATTACTCAGGACAATATAATCTCCGAGATCCTCAATACTGTTGAAGTGCCATAGTAACCATGAAAAGGATCCTGCTTGTAACTGCTTTCTTTTTCATCATGACGGCCATGAAATCCCAGGAATTCATAGGCCTGCATGAGCGTAACATCATGCAGGTAATGGATATGGAATACCCGGGGCTGGTGCTGCAGAGTGACATCATAAACAGCAGTGTCAGATATCTGAAGTATCTGTCTAAGGACAATCTTGAGACCTGGGTTATCTTTCTCGATGAGAACGGGATTTGCAAAGGGGTAAGGATAACCTGTGCCAACAGCCGTTACGATAGCAGGATCAGTGAGCTTAATGAGCTCTATCAGCCCGGCGAACCCGGCATGTGGAGCTACACGGAGAAGAGCGGGAAGATAGATGTCAGCCTCAGGCGTGACGATTACTTTTTTACAGTCACCTGGGAGAAGGCAAAGAAGAGAGGGAATAGTGGAAACGACAGAGCTGCTTAAGAAAGTAAGGAAGATCGAGATCAGGTCCAGGGGTCTTACCAGGCAGATTTTTGCCGGTGAGTACCACAGCGCCTTTCGCGGCAGGGGAATGGCTTTCAGCGAGGTACGCGAATACCAGTTCGGGGATGACATCCGTAACATCGACTGGAACGTCACAGCCCGGTTAGGTCATCCCTACGTTAAGATATTCGAGGAAGAACGTGAGCTGACGGTAATGCTGCTCGTAGATGTCAGCCGCTCCGGTGATTTCGGGACGGCAGCTTCAACCAAGAGAGAGTTGATGACTGAGATAGCAGCGGTGCTGGCATATTCGGTAATTGCCAATAATGACAAGGTGGGACTGATGCTCTTCTCTGACAGGGTTGAGAAGTACATACCCCCCAAGAAGGGCAGGGCACACATGCTCCGCATTATCAGGGAGATGCTCAGCTATGAACCTGTCGGGTCGGGCACATCACTCTCGGAGCCGTTGAGGTATCTTACAAATGTAATCAGGAAACGGTGTACGGCATTCATCCTGTCAGACTTCATGGCACCGCCCTTCACCGAGTCACTGCGCATTGCATCGGGCAAGCATGATGTAGTAGCACTGCGAATCAGTGACAGGAGGGAGAGGGAGATGCCTGATATCGGCTTTGTAAAGATTGCTGATCCGGAGACTGGAAGAGAGGATTGGATCGACACCTCTTCCGCCCGCATCAGAAGGGAGTATGCCGAACGGTGGAAGAGGCATGACGAGGCGGTCAGCAATACGTTCGTAAACTGCGGGGTGGATGTGGCCACCGTCACTACCGGCTCGGACTACATCAAGCCACTTATATCACTCTTCAAGCACAGGTAAGGCATGAAAAGGATCTCATCACTCATACCTGCCCTCTTTCTGTTACTTGCCACGGCGTCTGGCCAGGAGGTGACGGTAACCTCTGCGCCTGATACGACAGCGATTCTCATTGGTGACCAGACCGTTTTTACCGTCTCGGCGGTGATTCCTGCCGGCACGGTGGCAGGTCTCAGCGAAGCGGGAGACACTCTTGCCGGGAAGATCGTCATCCTGCGCAGAAGCCCCAGGGACAGTGCGGCAGGACCGGAAGGGAAGATCATTATCTCCGACAGGTATCTGATAACGGCATTTGATTCAGGAACATACAACATACCCCCGTTTTATGCGGAGGTAGCATCCGGGGATACACTTCTCAGGTACTATTCGGAAAAGTCATCACTGAGGGTCATGCGACCCGACGTTACACCTCCCGACAGCACCGATGTCATTTTTGACATCATCCCTCCCCGCAGGGCTCCGGTTACATTTGCTGAGATAGTGCCATGGCTTGTGATAGCCCTTGTGGCAGCAGTGCTTCTCTATCTTCTGGCCCGATTCCTGCCAAGGAATCCATTAAGAAGGTTCGTCAGGCCCGTGCCCCCTCCGGAACCGGCCCATGTAATTGCACTGCGCGAACTCTCGGTTCTGAGATCAGAAGAGTTGTGGCAGAAGGGAGAGATCAAGGAATACTATTCGCGGCTGTCGGATATCCTTCGCCGGTACATCGATAACCGTTACGGCATCAGTTCACCCGAGCTGACTACTGATGAGACTGTGCGGATGCTACAGAGAGCAGCGGTGACTACAGGCGCACAGATGTCAGTCGTGAAAGAGATACTCTCGCTATCTGATATGGTTAAATTCGCCAAATATGTACCTGAGAGCAGCTTGCACGAGAGATCTTACGAGGATGCACTGAAATTTGTTGAAGAGACAAAAGAGGCCGAAGAGGCTGCCGTAGAAACGGCAGGGGAAGGAGGCAGGCATGCGTAACATAGTCTTTGAAAACGGGTGGTTTCTCTGGTTCCTGCTTGTCATACCGCTGCTGGTGGCATATTATATCTACCGCCAGAACAGATCACATGCATCACTGAAGCTCTCCACCGCCGGTTTCCTGGCTGAGAGCGGCACTACCTTCCGTCACTGGCTAAGACATATTCTTTTTGCCATGCGCCTGGCAGTCGTTGCACTTGTCATCATTGTCATTGCCAGACCGCAGAACATCGATAAATGGCAGAGTTCCACAACCGAGGGCATAGATATCGTGCTGGCTCTTGACGTCTCAGGCTCCATGCTTGCCCGCGACTTC
>JAVEXM010000100.1:0-6429 GCA_034004025.1 Bacteroidales bacterium | reverse complement strand
ATCATCCTGACCCTCGAGTTGCTGTTCAGGTATCTCTTCCTTAAAAACATGTCATAGCTAGCCATGGATACGTTCAGATTTGCCAATCCCGATATTCTTTACCTGCTCCTCCTGGTGCCGGCACTGATAGTTATATGGGCTGCAGGCAACAGGAGAAGGAGGCTTGCCAGGGAACGGTTTGGTGATCCTGAACTTGTGAAAAGGCTCTCTCCCGATTATTCGCAGGCACGTATGACCGTGAAGTTCTTCATAAGGCTTACGGCATTTATTCTTGCACTTCTGACAGTGGCAAGGCCCCAGTTCGGATCGAGGCTAGAGGAGGTTAAGCGTGAGGGCGTTGAGGTTATTATAGCACTGGATGTCAGCAACTCAATGCTGGCTACCGATATTAATCCTTCAAGGCTTGAGCGTGCCAGGCAGGCTATCTCGCAGCTGGTTGATCAGCTCAGGAATGACAGGATAGGGCTTATACTATTCGCCGGTGATGCTTATACGCAGATTCCAATCACGAATGACTATCTCTCTGCCAAGATGTTCCTCGCCTCTGCCGGTCCTGATGCCGTATCAAAGCAGGGAACGGCAATAGGCGCAGCGATAGAGCTGGGAATCAGGTCATTCACTCCGGAGAGCGACAAGAACAGGGCGCTGATCATAATAACCGACGGCGAAAACCATGAGGATGATGCGGTGGAGCAGGCCCGTCTGGCAGCCGAAAAGGCCATTACTGTCCACACTATAGGCATAGGCTCACCGGAAGGTTCTCCGATACCGGTAACAGCAGGGGGCAGGACCGACTACCTTAAGGACAGGGAGGGCAACACCGTCATCTCAAAGCTCGATGAGAAAACGCTCAGGGAGATAGCCTCGGTCACGGGAGGTAACTACGTGAGGGCCAGCAACAGCAGCATAGGTCTTAATGAGATATACAGTGATATCGGTCGTATGAAGAAGAGCGAAACGAATACGGTGATGTATACCGAATATAATGATCAGTTCCTGATACCGGCCGTACTGCTATTCCTGTTGCTTGTGGCCGACCTGCTTCTCGCTGACCGCAGGAGCCATCTTCTGAGACGGCTTGGGATAGTGGCACCGGATACAAAAAAAGCTGAGAGATGAGAAACAGGGCTAACATAACAAGGGTCATTGTAACAGCGCTGGTAATATTACTCGCTCTCCCTTCAATCTACGCCCAGGAAGAGCGTGAATATATCAGGAAGGGGAACAGGCTGTACAAAAAGAGCGAGTTTGCCGGCAGTGAAGGAATGTACAGAAGGGCACAGGAGCAGGAGAGGTCAACTGAAGATGCCGGTTTCAACCTGGGGAATGCCCTTTACAAACAGGGCAGGTACGGTGAGGCTGCCGATGAATTTGTGAGATCAGCAGTTGAAGGTGAAACTGACACGGTCAGACAGGCCGAGAGCCTCTACAACCTTGGAAACTCGCTGATCAAGGAACAGAAGTATGAGGAAGGTATCAGGGCTTATATTAACTCGCTGAAGCTCGATCCGGGCAATGTAGAGGCCAAATATAATCTTGCCTGGGCACAGGATCAGCTGCAACAGCAGCAACAGCAGGAGCAGAACCAGGATCAGCAGGATAAGGATAAAAAGCAGGAAGAAAATGACGATCAGCAACAGCAGGATCAGAATGAGGATCAGCAGCAGGAGGAAAAGCCCCAGGATCAGGAGCAGCAACAGCAGCAGGAACAGTCGATAAGCAGGGAAGATGCAAAGCGTCTCCTTGATGCCCTGGCAGCCAACGAAAAGGAGACGCAGGAGAAGGTGCAGCGTGAGAAGGCCGCAAAGGCCAGGGTAAGGGTGATTAAAAATTGGTAATTTTGGCGTCGATGAAGAGACATATCCTGATACTTTTTAATCTTCTGGCCGCATTGACACTCAGTGCCCAGGAGGTTAATCTGACTGTCGATGTCCCTGAGAGGGCCGTGGCAGGAGAACGTTTCAGGATAGTCTATACCGTCAACGCAACAGGAGGCCAGTTCAATCCCCCGGCTTTTGATCCCTCCTTCAGTGTCTCCGGCCCGCAGCAGTCGACCAGTCGTAATGTGCAGTGGATCAATGGTGAGATGAGCTCTGTTTCAACAACAACGCTGATTTATTACGTCGTTGCCACCGAGCCGGGAAGATATACCATTCCCTCGGCCAGTTTCGAGAGCAAAAATGTAACAGTCACCGCTCCGGCAAGGGAGATTGAGATAGTCTCAGGTGGGTCTGCCGCTGCCCAGAGCCAGGGACAGGGGCAGAGTCAGGGTCAGAACCGGGGCGTGGGCCAGCCGTCATCTGCGCAGGCAGCAGACGGGGGCACGGATGTCTCCCTTAAGCTCCATGTCAACACCCGGGAAGTATATGTAGGACAGCCTGTCTCGGCGACCCTCAAGCTCTATACTCGGGTGAACCTCTCCGGGATAAATGAACTGAAGTACCCCGACTTCAAGGGTTTCCTCCGCGAAGACCTGGAGACCCCTGAACTCAGGAGTCTGGAGAATGAGGTTATTGACGGTGTTCAGTATGGGACCGGGGTTCTGCAGCGTTTTCTCCTCTATCCGCAGATATCAGGCGAGATTCGCATTGAAGCGGTGCAGATGACTGCCATGGTGCAGCAGCGCACAAGCATGCGCGATCCCTTCTTTGACGACCCATTCTTTGACAGCTTCTTTTCCGGGGTATCCACTGTACCGCGATCAGTCTCATCGCTGCCGGTAACCATCAGGGTGAAGCCACTTCCCGAGCCCCGGCCTGTCGACTTTCACGGTGCAGTAGGCTCTTTCACACTCAGCTCGGACCTGTCGAAATCAGAGGTTGAGGTAAACGATGCCATTGATTTGACAATCAGCATCAAAGGATCAGGCAATCTCAACCTTGCCGGAGAGCCTGTGATCAACTTCCCACAGGGAATTGAAAAGTATGATCCTGAAGTAAACGTCAGGAGTTCAGGCACAGCCTCCGGAAGCAAAACCTTTAAATATCTCCTCATCCCGAGGAATAGCGGGACTTTTGAGATACCTCCGGTTTCATATACTGTTTTTGACCCGCAGCAGCAGAAATATGTCACCCTGAGGAGTGAGGGGTACAGCATCACTGTGACCGGCAGCGGTGATCAGGCAGAGGCAGCAGCGCCGGTTTATATTCCGGGTGAGGATGTAAAATACCTGGGGCAGGATATCCGCTTCATCAGGAGCGGCAACGGCAGTCTCACCCTCATCAGTCAGCCCCTGGTGAAGACAACGTACTACTGGCTCTGGTTCGTCCTGGCACTCTTTGTGGCGGCGGTGGTGCTGCTATTGAGGCGCGAGCAGCTGCGCCGGAACGCCGACCTTACAGGCTTGCGTAACCGCAAGGCAGCCAGGACTGCACGCAGGAGGCTGGCGAAAGCGAAGGCGCTGCTTGGCTCAGGCATGACGGAACAGGCCAACTCCGAGCTGGCAAAGACCCTGTGGGGTTATCTTGCCGACAAACTCTCAATGCCTCAGTCGCAAATCACAAGGGAAAACTGCCATACAGGATTGAGAGCCAGGAGTGTGGATGAAGTGTTGATCACGGAGTTTGACAGCATAATCTCTGTTACGGAGTATTCGCAGTATGCTCCCAGAACTGAGGGGGAGAGTCCTGCTGCCCTGCTTGAAAGGGCCTCTCTGCTTATCAGTAAGCTTGATAATGTGCTGGACTAATATTGTTAAGAGATGCGAAGAGCAATTGCCATAATGATTATTCTTATCTGCAGCTTGCCGGGCGTCACAGCACAGTCGGCCGGGGAGAGGTATATGCAGGCTGGCGAGCTTTACGGTTCGGGAGACTACTCGGGTGCTGCTGCCATCTACAGGCAGCTATATGAGGAGGGATACAGGAGCGAGGATCTGCTCTACAATGCCGGCAACGCCTTCTTCAGGTCGGGTGACAACGCCTCTGCCATCCTCTTTTACGAACGTGCGAAACTTATGGCTCCGGCTGATGAGGACATAGACTACAATCTGCAGATAGCAAGGAGCCGGGTTACTGACCGGTTTGAGACCGTCCCGCGGCTCTTCTTTTCCAGGTGGTTTGACTTTCTCGCCCTGCTCGCATCAACAAACAGCTGGGCCATGGCCGCATTGGTGATGTTTGTCGTCTCACTGCTGCTGGCGCTCATCTTTCTCACCAGGTCAAGATCACGCGGCAGGCTGTTGTCGTTCTGGCTTGCGCTTACCGCGCTGATACTGTCGGCAGTGATGATATCACTCTCACTGCGTAATAACTCACTTATAAACAACAACAAGCAGGCCGTTATCACATGCAGCATCGTCACCGGCCGCAGTGCGCCCGGAGAAAACGGCAGCGAGTTGTTTGTCCTCCATTCAGGAACTACAGTAACCGTTGAACAGGAGCTGGGCAAATTCTCCGAGGTGAAGCTCCCCGACGGAAACAAGGGGTGGGTGAGAGGCGACTGCATGGAAAAGATATAGCCGGTAAACACAATTTTCGTATCTTTTCTGCCGGTTTCAGAAACATCCAGAACCTATGAAAAGAATCCTCCTGGCATTATGTCTGCTTGCCGTTATTACGGCATGCAAAAAGACTGAAATTGAACCGGAAGGCCCCACCGATGTAAGGGTTTACAACAACACCGATCAGCTCTTTGAGAATGTCATTGTAAACACGTCAGGCGGCAAATACAATTTCGGAACGGTCAGCCCCGGGTCATACACCCCCTACCACAGGTTTGAAAAGGCTTATCCAAAGGCAGATATTTCGCTCAATATCAGGAGCTATACCTATTCAACCCTGAAGCAGGATTACACCTATATGCAATATATGGGTCGCATGAAAATCAGCTATAAGGTTTTCATCAGCAATGAATCGCGGAGAGAACTTGACACCGACGTAGTGCCGGAGGGCGCTCTCTGAGACTTTGCGAATCACGGCTCATGAAGGAGTTTATCACTGTCTGCCCGCGCAACTGTTACAGCACCTGTACATTCAGGGTATTCACCAGTGAGGGCAGGGTGGTACGCATCCTTCCATATGAAGGTAACCTGGCTACCCCGGAGGGACCGTGCATCAAGGGGTTATCCTATCTCGAACGCGAATACTCCCCGTCACGCATCATCAGGCCATTACAACGGCAGCCCGACGGTTCATATGTTCCGGTTGGGATGGAGGAGGCCCTGGGCATCATAGCAGGCAAACTGCTCTCTGCCAGGGAGAGGCATGGGCCGCACTCAGTTCTTTTCTATAAGGGCAGCGGATACTCCGGCCTGAGCAATGATATTGCCGGCAACTTCTGGAGACTCTTTGGCGGTGCCACCACCACCTATGGTAATCTGTGCTGGCCGGCAGGACTGGAGGCCGTCAGGCTGACATTGGGGGAGGTGAAGCACAACGTACCATGGGATATTGCGAAAGCGCGTCTCATAATACTGTGGGGCAAGAACTCCGCCGAGACCAACGTGCAGGAGATGATACATATTGACCGTGCCAGGAAAAAAGGCGCCAGGGTTATTGTTATCGATCCGCGTCGCACGCCCACGGCTGACAAGGCTGACATACTGCTCAGACCGCGGCCCGGCACTGATGCCGCACTGGCACTGGCGATGGCAAAGGTGATCATCGACAGCGATATGGTCGATAAAGAGTTTATCAAAAAGAATGTGTCAGGTTTTGACGAGTTTGCAGCATCACTTAAGATAACACCTTTCAACGCGCAGGAGATCACAGGTATACCTACCGAAACTATTGAAGAGATTGCAGTGATGGCAGCCGGGGCAGGACAACTCACCGTCGTAGCGGGCTACGGTCTGCAACGTTATACCAACGGCGGACAGACTATCCGTGCCATCCTTTCAATTCCTGTCATCACAGGTATGTTAGGCCGACCTGGCTGCGGGTTTAACTTCGCCAATCTTCAGAGCTATATTTTTGATGAGGTGAAGGAGCCGTTGAGCTATTATCCAGACAAGGAATCAGATAAACCTTTCCGGCGTGCCATCTCAATGGCAAGGTTCGGTCCTGACTTTTTTGCACTCCCCGAGCCGGGTATAGAGGTGGCATGGATCGAACGGGGAAATCCTGTCACTCAGCTGCCAGGAAGCAGCGAGGTAATTACTGCATTGCAGTCGGTGCCCTTCAAGGTTGTTGTTGAGCAGTTTATGACAGACACCGCGGCAATGGCAGATATCATCCTTCCTGCAAAGGGTATCTTTGAACAGGCTGATATTGTGGGCTCTTACTGGAATCCTTATGTGCAGTACAAGCCTGCCGTGGCTGACCCACCCGGCGAGGTTATGCCGGAAAGCGAGATCTACTGGCGTCTGGCGCAGATGATGCGGTTGACAGCCGGAGGCGGAGTCGACACCTTTGCAGAGGTGAGCAGGGAGACGCACGACGGTGACGGCGATATGCCGGTTCAAGGGGGAAGCGTAGAGCAGAACAGCGC
>JAVEXM010000099.1:0-9724 GCA_034004025.1 Bacteroidales bacterium | reverse complement strand
CCAAGTATGGCAACAAGCTCGTTGTTGTTGCGTGCCTGGAATTCCTTCCAGGTGAAGTCGTTGTCCTTTGTCTCAGGCGCACTGGCGCAAAGGGCATAGCGGAGCGAGTCCTGCTTGCCGGGGAAATCCTCAAGGTATTCATGAAGCCATACCGCCCAGTTCCTGGAGGTAGAGATCTTGTCGTTCTCAAGATTGAGGAATTCATTTGCCGGGACATTGTCAGGAAGGATGTAGCTTCCCTCGGCCTTGAGCATGGCCGGGAAGATGATACAGTGAAATACGATGTTGTCCTTGCCGATGAAGTGAATCATACGTGTCTCCGGATCCTTCCAGTATTTTTCCCAGTCAGGGGTCAGTTCCCTTGTTGCTGAGATATATCCGATGGGAGCATCAAACCATACATACAGCACCTTTCCTTCGGCACCCTCAACGGGCACCGGCACACCCCAGTCGAGATCGCGGCTTACTGCCCTGGGCTGAAGGCCCTGGTCGAGCCACGACTTGCACTGACCGTAAACGTTGGTCTTCCATTCGGTATGATCCTCAAGGATCCATTTCCTGATCCAGGGCTCATATTTGTCGAGAGGCAGGTACCAGTGAAGGGTGTCGCGCATCACCGGGGCGCTGCCGCTGATAGTCGACTTCGGGCTGATGAGGTCAGTGGGGCTGAGCGAGGTGCCGCATTTCTCGCACTGGTCGCCGTAGGCGTTCTCATTGCCGCAGTGGGGGCATGTTCCGACGATATATCTGTCAGCCAGAAAGCATCCGGCTTCCTCATCATAATACTGGCTGGAGGTCTTCTCAAGGAACTCACCCTGGTCATAGAGCTTGCGGAAGAACTGTGAGGCAGTCTCGTAATGTATTTTGTTTGATGTCCTGGAGTATATGTCGAAGGCGATGCCGAAGTCGGCGAAAGCCTTCTTGTTCAGCTCATGGTAACGGTCAACAACCTCCTGCGGCGTAATACCCTCCCTGCGGGCCTTGAGGGTGATAGGCACACCGTGTTCGTCAGAGCCGCAGATTGAGATGACGTCCTCGCCGCGCATCCTGAGCCAGCGTGTATAGATATCCGACGGCACGTAAACCCCTGCAAGGTGTCCTATGTGAATGGGTCCGTTGGCATACGGAAGGGCTGATGTGATAAGATGGCGCTTGAACTTCTTCATCTGTGAAAAGTGATTGCTGATTTTAACCCGGCAAAGATAATGAATTTCAGAATGAGCCGGGGCCCCCTTTAAGCAACGTGCCGGGATGGATGCGGGTCACCGTTATTCAACATGTCCGAAGGCAGCAAGCACGTCATGCATGTATGTACGCGACACCGGCACGGTTGAAGGCGGGGTGCTGTCAAGCTCGAGCAGGAGGCCGTCCTTCTCCCTCCGTATCAGCTTGACCTTCTCGATGTTAACCAGCCATGAGCGGTGGCACCTGATGACGGCCTGGTCCTTCAGCTCCTCCTCCATGGTCCTGAGCGTGTTGCGGAGCATGAACCGGGTAAGCTTTTCCTGCGCCTGGTAATAAATCGTTGCGTAGTTGTCACTCCCCTGCATGTACAGAAGATCAGAGTGCTTCAGAGACAGCCTGAGAACTCCCTTTTCGTCACGGAGATGTATCATGGGGCGCTGCGCTGTTGTCTCGGGTTGTTCCATTATACCCGAGAGCTTTTTCTTGCTGTCGCGCCATGCGAACCACAGCCACAGGAAAGTATACGGCAGAAGCAGGGTCAGTGAGGTGTTCTGGACAGACCTTGTAAGAAGCTCCGTGAAGGGACGGTGGTCATTGAGGATGACGATCTCGAAAAAGGTGAAAAAGAGAGCCATGGCCAGGATCTCTGCCGCCACCCATACCAGGTAATGCCATATAAGGGGCCTCTTCCCCCGTTTGACATGATGGTACATCAGGATACGGCTGATAGCAACCACCAGCACACCGGCAAGTATGACACCGCTGGCATACAGGAGCAGGGTGGGCTTCGAGACCTCAAACCATTCGGCTACCCCGAATGGTGTGTACAGGTTAAGAAAGAGCAGGGCAAAACCTGCCGTGAAGAGGATCGTTGTCACGATATTCCCCTTCTCTGTTAGATAACCGGGAAGCTTTTTGCTCAGGTCGATATTCATCAGATATGTTGCCAATGCAAAAATAACACTTTTGCCGACCTGCCGGTGTCTGATTATGAAGTGGCCGGGGAAACTGATAATGCGGGAGCGGTTTTCAGGCACAGGACCCTGGCTCCGACCCGGAACCGACCCGGTAATTTCACCCCTTAATCCGATTTTTCACCCCTCAGCAGGGGATTCAGACCCGGGACAGGGTAGGAGACACCTCTTTTTTGGAGACTCAAGGTTCATGCATTTTGTTTGCCGGAAAAATCAGTAATGGGTTATACAGCAAGTGACAGGGAAATTGCCGCCCGTTTCAGGGCCGGAATGACTGAGGGGGAGATCCCCGGCACGGGTGTGACACTGTCGGCCCGTCGCTTCCGTTCCTGCGTTGACAGCTCACTTCCTGACAGCAGGTATGTGCCGGGACCGTTTCGTTCCCTCTTTCGCTCGAACGAACTTGAGGAGAGCAACAGGGAGTTCAGTTACTATATCATGTTTCCGCGGGAGACAAACCGAAAGGAATCAGCAGGGGGCAACGGATCTGGTATTGCAGCTGTCCCGGGTCAGTTCACTGGAACAGTGCCTGCGGAGTCACGCGGCCGGGGAGCCATTATTCTCCTTCACGGCCTGAATGAGCGGGGATGGAGCAAATATATCCAGTGGGGCACCAGGCTGGCATCAGGAACGGGAAGGCCGGTGGTGCTCTTTCCGCTGGCATACCATATGAACCGTTCACCCCGGAGCTGGATCGACAGGCATTTAATGACGCCGCTGGTGACGGCCCGGACATCGCTGCTGCCTGACGCAAGGCTCTCAACCTTCGTCAATGTGGCACTGAGTACACGCATGACTGTCTCCCCTCAGCGTTTCATGCTATCGGGGTACCAGACCGCGGTTGACCTGTCGGCGCTGATACGGCTTATAGGAGAAGGGAGCATTTCCGGAATTGCTGCCGGGGGACCCACAGATATCTTTGCCTATTCCATCGGAGCCCTTGTGACACAGGTAATGATGCTGTCCAACCCATCACCACTGCCTGATGACAGCCGCATAATGCTGTTCTGCGGCGGAAGCACTTTCGGCCTTATGAACGGCACTTCCAAACTGATCATGGACAGCCGTGCTTTTGAGAACCTGCTTTCCTTCTACCTCTGCTGGCCGGATGTTCCGATGAACGGCAGCAGGGAAAGGCTTACCCGGCTCATGCATGATACCCCTGAGGGGGAAGCCTTTTATGCGATGACCTCTCTGCAGCGGCTGAGAGACCTGCGCGGAAAGCCATTCAGCAGGTATGAGGGGAGACTGAAAGCGGTCACCCTTGCAGGTGACACAGTAATCCCGTCACCGGCAGTGAGAGAGACGCTCAGCGGCGCCGATACCGAGACATGGGAACCAGGGTATCCGTGCACCCATGAATCACCTTTTCCTGTACTGGCGGGAGAAAAGGGCGATGCCGTCGACCGTACGTTTGACAGGCTCTTTGACACTGCCGCGGGATTTCTTTCCTGAATTGACTACTTTTGATACGCTCACCGTATCAGAACACGACATGAAACCAGCAGTCATTCCGCCGTACCTCAGGGAGGGCGACCGTATAGAAATCATTACCCCTGCCAGCCATATTGAAGAAGAGGCAGTGCACAGCGCCGTGGGTATGCTTGAAAAGTCAGGCTTCCGGGTTACCCTTGCTGAGCATGTTTTTACCCGCAGCGGTCCGTTTGCAGGTACTGATACTGAACGGCTGGGAGACATCCAGAGAGCGACTGATGATCCGGATGTAAAAGCTGTTCTCTGTTCACGCGGAGGATACGGCATGTCGAGGATAGTTGACAGGATAGACTTCTCGGCGCTGAAGAAACATCCCAAATGGTATGTGGGATACAGTGACATCACCTCTCTGCACATGTGGCTTAACTCGGTTTGCGGTGTGGCGTCACTGCATGCGGAAATGCCCCTGAATTATTCCAGTCCCGGATACCTGCCTTCATGCTATGAGACAATGGTCATGGCCCTGCGCGGAGAGGCTGAACCGGTGCGCTGGCAGCCTTCGCATGAGGCTTCGGTGGAGGTGTCTGGCCCTGTAACAGGGGGTAATATCTCCCTCATATACAGCCTCCACGGAACGCCTGCACAACCTGACACCGACGGGGCGATACTCTTTATTGAAGAGATAGGAGAACATTTCTACCATCTTGACAGGATGCTTGTTGCGATGCGGATGGCAGGCCTGCTTAAAAACCTGTCAGCACTGGTGGTGGGAGGGATGGAGAAGATCACCGAGGGTGAGCATGTATTCAACCAGACAGTTGAGGAGGTTGTAATGAATGTGGTGGGAGGGTATGACTACCCGGTCCTTTTCAATTTCCCGGCAGGACATATACCTGACAACAGGGCGGTATACCTTGGCCGCAACGCCAGGCTCAGCCAGTCAGGCAGCGAAGCTGTTCTGACCTGGCAATAACTGCCGACTGGTCAGAACGCTGCCAGCAGCAGGTTGATATCCTTTGAAAGAATGCCGAATTTCTGACCCAGCACCTCGTTGGTGAGGATGCCGTTATAGATGTACACGCCGTTGCGGAGGCCGGTATTGAATTTGAGCATGGGGGTAATGCCGCCGGCATCGGCTATCTCCTGCATCAGTGGCCTGAATACGTTGCTCAGTGCGATGGAGGCGGTCTTTGGCACCCTTGAGGGGAGGTTCCATGCCGAATAGTGAATCACACCGTGTTTTTCATATATCGGATCCTTTATTGCCCTCGGCTCTGCCGTCTCAACACACCCTCCGGTGTCAACACTGAGATCGATTATCACAGACCCGCGCTTCATCCCCTGAACCATCTCCTCGGTGACATAGAACCAGGGCATGAGTATATCGGTTGACAGCGCACCGATGAGGACGTCTGCAGATTTCAGGGCCTTCTGCAGCACCTGCGGGTGGAAAGTGGAAGTGTACAGTCTCTGCCCCAGCAGGTTCTGAAAGTTGCGCAGGCGGTGCACCGAGGTGTCGAACACCCTCACGATCGCCCCCAGGCCCAGTGCAGCCCGGGCTGCATACTCGCCTGCCGTGTTGGCCCCGATGATTATAACCTCAGTGGGGGTGACGCCGGTGACTCCCCCTAGCATCACACCCTTTCCCCCTGAGGTGCTGCTCAGATACTCCGACGCCAGAAGTACCGATGTGATGCCGCTGATCTCACTCATTGACTCAACCACTGGAAGGATGCCGTCAGCATCCTTTATTTTCTCGCTGGCCAGGGCTGTCACCCTTTTTCGCATCAGCACCGAGAGAGTTTCTTCGCTCATCGTGGCGGCATTCATGAAGGAAATGACCGTTTGCCCGCCCCTGAGCTGTGAGGCTTCCTTCTGCTTGAACGGGGCTATCTTTATAAGGATGTCACATTCATAGACCTTTGCGGGGGTTTCAGCCACCATGGCACCGTTGTCACTGTATTCCCTGTCAGTAAAACCGGCATGTTCACCGGCACCTCTTTCCATGAAGACCTCATTGCCTGCGTCGGTGAGGATCTTTACAGCCTCCGGGGTCAGCGCGACCCGCTTTTCATCATCATGAACGTCACGGGGTATACCGATTGTCATCTGCTTCCTGCCTACGGCTTTCTCAACCATCTCCTCCCTTGGCATGAAGGCACTTCTGGCCGGTTCATTCATCTGGCTTCGTTTTTAGGTTTAACGGCGTAAATGTCACCAGATCAAAATTAAGATTTTAATCGGACAGATCAGGGTTTGAACACTATAAATCAAAGAAGGGGCTTTTCTTCAGAACCAATTGTCTCGATGATCCTGCTGCCGTCAGCGGCAACAGTGATTGAGAGCCGCAGGGTCTCGTCGGGAAGCAGGGGTTCTATCAGCTCGGGCCACTCCATGAAACAGGGCGACCCGGAATCAAAGTACTCCTCGATGCCGAAGTCGAGCACCTCGGTAAGTTTTTTGATCCTGTAAAAGTCGAAATGATAAACATTGGGGTAGCCTGGTCTTCTGTACTCGTTCACGAGGGTAAATGTGGGACTGGTGACGGTGTCTTCCACACCCATTTCATGGCAGAGGGCTTTTATGAAGGTGGTTTTTCCGGAACCCATCTGGCCGTAGAATGCAAAGATTTGCCTGCCGGCAGTCTCCCTGAGGAAGTGCCTTGCCGCATCGCGCAACCGGCTTTTGTCGGATATAATGATCTTCATGCGGCAAAAATAGCAAATCAGACCGGTTCAAGCGAGACAAGCGGAAGCATCATCTCCTGGAGTGAGATCCCTCCGTGCTGGAAGGAGTCGCGGTAATAGGAAACGACGCTGTTGTAGTTGTTCGGATAGACCAGGAAGTCATTCGCGCATGCGAAGATGTAACGTGAGGATATGTTGGTCATAGGCAGCCCTGCCTTTGCAGGTGCGGTTATCCCGAAAACCTCACGGGGATTGTAGTCGAGGTTCCTTCCTGTTTTGTAACGGAGGTTCACCGAAGTCTGCCTGTCGCCCACAACCTTCACCGGCTTCTGCACCCTTACCGATCCGTGGTCAGTTGTCATCACCACCCTGGCACCGCGGGCAGATACAAGCCTGAGAAGCTCCATGAGGGGCGAGTGGATAAACCATGAGTGTGTCAGGGTGAGCCATGATGCCTCGTCAGCCGTCAGGTCACGGATGAGGTTGATCTCGGTACGGGCATGGCTGAGCATATCCACAAAGTTGTATACCAGCACGTTGAGGTCATTTGACATCAGCTGCGTGAAACGGTCGTTGACGCTTCTGCCTTCAGCGTCCGAGCTTATCTTGTTGTAGCTCCACCGGCAGTTTATGCCGGCCCTGGTAAGATTCTTCGCAAGAAGCTTCTCCTCGTTGAGGTTTTTCCCTTCATCCTCATGGTCATCAATCCAGTATTCGGGCATCAGTTCCTCAATTGCGGCCGGCATGAGGCCTGCAAAAAGGGCATTGCGCGAGTACTGTGTCGTAGTGGGGAGGATGCTCATGTACAGCTCCTCGTCAACGGTGCGCATCACCTGCCTCAGGTCACCGGCTATGGTCTGCCACTGGTCGAGGCGCATGTTGTCAATAATAATAAAGAACAGCGGTGCCCCCTTGCTGATCATGGGGAAGACCCTCTTACCCATCACTGCAGGCGACATAAGGGGCCTGTCAGCTGCATCTCCGGAAACCCATCTCATGTAGTTTCCTGAAATATACCTGGCAAAAGCCCTGTTCGCATCGGCCTCCTGCATCCGGAGAACTTCACGCATACCGGTATCTGATGACCTTATCAGTTCACCCTGCCAGAAGATCAGACGGCGGTAGAGTTCGCTCCACTGTTCGAAGGTGGATGCTGATGAGATCATATCAGCAATGGAGCCGAACTCCTCGCGGAAGACGGTGGTTGTCTGCCTTGTGACTATTTCTTCGATATTCAGGATCCGCTTGAGTGTCAGCAGTATCTGCTGCGGCTTGACCGGCTTGATAAGGTAATCGGCTATCTGGGAGCCGATGGCAGCATCCATTATATCCTCTTCCTCACTCTTGGTGATCATGACCACAGGAATGCCAGGCCTGATTGCCTTTATACGCCGCAGGGTCTCGATGCCGCTCAGGCCGGGCATATGCTCGTCGAGGAAGATAATGTCATAGGCTTTTTCCCTGACCATTGTTATGGCATCATTGCCGGAGTGGCAGGTATCAGTCTCAAACCCCTTTTCATTGAGATAAAGGATATGTGACCTGAGAACACCTATCTCGTCATCTACCCAGAGAATTCGTATCTGTCTCATTTGCAGCCTTTCGCGTTACCGCAGGTTCGGATAAACTTTCGAGTGAAAGATAGCATATCTGTCGATATTCTTATCCTCCCTTAATTTCTGCAGGTTGTCGCGACTGATGGTCCAGAGTTTCAGGCCGGCTGTTGCAGCTTCCCTGATGTTAACTTCAGGACTGAATGCTTTTATCCAGGCTGTTGCTTCGGCAACTGTTTCAAACGGGCCTGTGGTAATCAGGAGGTATCCTGCATCGACGGCGGCTCCTTCGGTCCGGTAGTTGCGGTCAGCGTAGTGGTCAAGGTTGTAGTTGATGATGTCAAATACCATCTGGTTCATGTTGGCACGCGGGTTTGAAGCCACAATCATTACGTAATGTGGCTGAACCGTGTCAGTACTGTATATCTCTTCCGCTATGCGGGTATCCTCTGCGATTCTGATTTCAGGTTTTTCCTTTTTCAGGAAATCGGTGATCTCCGCTGCCCGTTTTCCTTCGGGTGTGGCAGGGAACTTTGCAATAACTGAGTCAAGTTTTGCCTTGTAGGCGAATTCACCCTCGAGGGCACCTGTGGCCATTGCGTCAAGGAGCATGAACCTGGGCACCAGTTCGTCTTCAGGATAAAGTTTAAGTGCTTCGGCACAAAGTCTGCCAGCATCTTCAAATCTCTCCTCGGTGAATGCCTGGTATGCAGCTTCATAGCTTCGGACAGCCCTTTCGGCCATTTCCCTGTGCCTGTTTGCATAGCCGGGATCGGAGAGGATCAGTGCATATTCTGACCCGGGGTACTGTTCCAGCAGCTCGGCCCTCCGTCTGTCTGCCCTTGCCGGGTCACTCTTTTGCAGCAGGCGGTACAGCTCGAAGAGTGCCTCTGCTTTTATGTTGTCATCGGTACCGGTTCTGGCAGCCTCCTCCAGTGAAGTTGCGGCAGAGAGTGTATCACCGAGACGTGATGCCAGTATCTTTCCCTCGCCGAGAAGCGCCTCGGCGCTGCGTCTGACTGAGACCTGCATGAGCGAGTCAGTCAGCGGCAGGTTACGTAGATAGTATTCCTTTGTCCGTTCAGGGGCCACTCCTGTGCTGTCTCCGTTTTCATTCTGCGTCTCTGCCTCATTCTGTGTCCCGGGTGCAAAGGCTGATCTCGCCTTGTTGGCCCTCCGCCAGTTATCCTCAAGCCGCCTGTCGCCCCACCGTCGCCTGAATTCCGTACGCCCGAAAGTGAGTGCAGCCTGGTTGTAGAAATACCATCCTCCTTCGGCTGATATGGCGCCCCGGTAGCGCTGTTCGTTCTCGTAGTACTGCCCCATGTTGTACCTGTCGCTGCCGTCTCCCGTACGCTCCCCGGTCATCTCCAGCTCCGCACTCCTGATCAGTCCGGCAATAAGGGTTTCCCGTTCTGCATTGTTCATGGATGCCACTATTCGGAGGCTGTCTTCGGTAACCACAACAGTATGGAAACGGGCATACTCGCCAAGGTCAGAAGTCCTGCGGCTTATCTGGTCATAACCGGGGAACCGGTTGTCAATCAGGTAAGAGGCGCTGTCATAGTATTGCGACGACTTGAGATAGTCCGGTTTTTCGTAATAATATCCTGCGAGGGCAAGGTATGACCTTGCCTTCTGCCGGGTGTTGACGGTGCTGGCTGCAGCTGCCTGTGACCACAGTTTCAGGGCCTCATCAGTATTTCCCATCCGTTGTTCCAGTTCGCCAAGGGCGAAGTATATCTGGTCAAGATAATCCTTGTTCCTGGAGTCGCGAAGCATCTTGCGAAGCGATTTCATGAGGTCATCGGCATCGCCGTGCGAAATGTCGGTCACCCCTGCAAGGTTTATTCCTGCATTGAACTCCAGGTCATAGGGAGGATTCATTCGC
>JAVEXM010000098.1:0-9756 GCA_034004025.1 Bacteroidales bacterium | reverse complement strand
TTGCGGAATCATGGCTCTGGAGATTCGGTGACGGGGAGACCTCCGCCGAGGAAAATCCATGGCACAAATATGAGTCACCCGGGTCTTATACTGTCTCACTGCTTGTTTCCACTCATGAGGGGTGTGTTGATTCCGCGGAGATGGACACACCTGTGGTGGTGGAGTGGAAGGAGGGAACCCTGAAGTTTCCGAATGTCTTCAGGTGGAACCGCACCGGGCCCACCGGAGGTGAGTGGTCGGAGGGCGTGAATCCGTCAATGGATGAGGTTTTCAGGCCGTTTTTTGAGAATATAATTGAATACAGGCTTCAGATCTTCAACAGGTGGGGTGTGCTGATCTATGAGAGCGATAACCTGAAGAAGGGATGGGACGGTTACTTCGGAAACGGCAACCTGGCTCCCCAGGGCGTTTATGTCTGGAAAGCCTCAGGCAGGTATGCCGATGGAGAATACTTTGACATGGTGGGGGATGTGACCTTCCTGCACTAAACCTCAAAAGCCCGCCCGGCCGGGCTTCAATATCACTCCCTTCTTTTTCTTGCCGTCAATCATTATTTTAAGTGGTTCCGGGAACCTGACATGCCTGAGCAGGTCATCTTCAGAAACAGTCTGTGCGGCAGAGAGAAAGTCATAATCCACATAGCCGTCACCGATAAACGGATTGACAGTTAAATAGCCTACCCTGAATGCGGTCAGGTTCTGGAAGAAGTGGGTTCCCTGGCTGGGGTCAATCCGGTAGTTCTCAAGCCCTGACTCTACGATAACCCTGGCGCCGGAAATCTGCTGCCACTTGATCGGGATTCCCCTCCATTCGTCGGTCGAACCCCAGCGTCCCGGGCCAATAAGAACGTAATTTGTTCCGTCGCCGACCAGTTTTTCATTTAGAATTTCTATTCTTTCTGCGATTTCAGGATTTCTGGATGCCTCAAAATTCTCAGTCCTGACATAGACGATGTCACGAAGCCCCGCAATCGTACCGTTCCCCAGAGCAAGTCCTGAGCTTACGACAGTGTCGGCATCCGGTATGGTTTCCAGCCTGAATTTTATTGTTTCATAGTTTTCCACAATGGGTCTGATTTGCAGGAGGCTGAAGATGACCGGTTTTCTGCTTTCCGGATCGATGTTTGCGGCGAACTCTATCTCCACAGGGTTATTCATCTGCTGCTGGCCAATCTCCAGTATTTTTTTCAGGATCTCCGCCAGCGGGAAGAAATCATACCTGAGGATCCGGGCGAATGTTATTACTTTTCTTCCTCCCTCAACCATTTCATCCCTGAGGATGTCATCCTGGTAATCATATGTAGAGGCTGCGTATTTCAGGGAGCCGTCGCCTTCGGCTTCGCCGATGTTCAGTTTAAGGAGGTTCACAGAATCGTCGGTGCTGGGAACGAAGCTTGACGGGTTAAGGTCAAGGGAGTAAAACTCCTGTTGCGTTTCCCGCAGGGCCATCCGGGTATCAGAGAGCTGGATTATCTTTTCGGGATAAACCGGGGAGAACCTGAGTGAGACGCCCCCGTCAACGATATATTTACCAAGTCCGAAGGCAATGGAAGCGAATCCCTCCTCCGGTTTTTCAGGTTCAATCGGATAGAAATTGACTGAACGGGCCACGCCTGAAAGAGTAGGATAAAACCTGTTCCCGTACTGCCTGCCACAGACTTCCTGCAGGACTATGCCCATTCTCTCCTCCTCGGTCTGGTTTGCGGTTGCCTTCATGTAGTTTTTGCTCCCCCTGTAAAAGACTGAGGCATAGACACTCTTGATAGCGATGCTGAGCAGTTCAAGCATGACGATGTCATTTTCAGCTTTCGGGATCATATAGGTTGAATAGACTCCGGCGAACGGCTGGAAGTGCGAATCTTCAAGCAGGCTTGAAGACCTGATTGCAACCGGACCGCGGATTATTGAAATGAAGACGAGGAGGTCCTTATGAATTCTCACCGGGAGCCTTGCCCTTACAAATGCATCAAGGATATCCCTGTCGCTCCTGTCTGACAGCGCTGTCGCGTACAGGTTGTTTGCCGACATGAATTCATCAAACACATCAGTTGCAAGGACAACGGTACGGGGTATTGACAGCAGGGTATTTTCAAAACTGTCAGCGAGCTGATATTGTTTGATGATATGGTCGAGAAATGCCAGTCCCCGCGCTTTTCCGCCCATGGATCCTTCGCCGATCCGGGTGAAGGTGAGGTACTCGTCAAAATGCTCCCTGTAAAAATCGGCAATCACCCCATGGCCCTTGTGCCGCCTGAAGTTGGCAATTGTGTCGAAGATGAATCTGCGGGCCTGATCGAGGCTCGGGAAGTCATCAAGGCTTATCTCCCTGAGGAATTCTGCCAGTGAGAAGAGGGCGCGTGCATACAGCCATTTTGAGAGGTGGTTTCTGGAGAGGTGGTACCGCAGTGACTCATCAGGTATTTCAAAAAGTTTGCGCTGAAATGTCTGGAGGTCTGAGATCCGGGCTATCTCAACCCCGC
Organism: Bacteroidales bacterium; assembly: GCA_034004025.1. Lineage (GTDB taxonomy): Bacteria > Bacteroidota > Bacteroidia > Bacteroidales > VadinHA17 > SR-FBR-E99. The sequence goes on along the minus strand of JAVEXM010000098.1, from coordinate 7,277 downwards.
TTTTGGGATCTGTGAAGACAAAATCGCCAAAGGAGAGGTTCTGTTTAAGGAGATCTTCCAGGTCTGAAACCAGTGTGACTGAATTATTGTCAAGGAAGGCATCACAATACTCCTGATCTGCTTTTTCATGCCCGCTCGCCGGTGAGCTTAAAATAACCGGAATATTGGGATCATATTCCTTCAATTTTCTCAAAAAGTTGTGGTTTATACCTCTCTTTCCCGGATCATTCTGATGTGGGTTGTTGCTGCTGATCACTCCCAGCAGGCGATTTTTGTGTTTTTCAAACAGCACCTCCGCCTGTTCAACAGATGTGGCCAGAAGTATTTTTGGTCTGCCGCGCATCTGCAACATCTTCTGATGTTCATTGAGGCCCTCGATCATGTATTCACGTGATTGTTTCAGGATGATTGAATACAGGTGCCGGATAAGGACTGAAGCGGTTCTTATTGAGTTTTCGATCAGCAGGATTGATTGCACGCCCTCGTGCCTTGAATCCTCTTCGACATTGAGTTTGTCCTCCACCAGGCTGATTACAGGCAGGAGGATATTGGTGCTCCCGAGCCAGTTGAATACATAATCGATGCAATGCATCTCTTCGCTGTCAAGCCTGAGGGAAATCTCCCTGGAGACGGGAGCCAGGATGACAATGGGAATGTCAGGCCAGCGCCGTTTTATCTCAAGGGAAAGTTCGAATGGATCCATGTCACTGATACTCAGCATGTTCATGATGAGGTCGATATTTCCCTTCCCAATGGCTTCCATCGCCCCGGCGGCGGAAGTGACATGGATGAATTGAGGGGGATAACGGAGATTGAATGAGACATAGTCATTGAAGACTTTCTCATCAATCTTCCCGTCCTCCTCCATAATGAATGCATCGTATCTGCTGCACACGAGCAGCACATACCTGATCCTCTTCTGCATCAGCAGCTCGAAGGAGGTCTCTCTGAAGATGTTTTTCACGGGTTACACCACTCCCTGGGCCAGCATGGCTTCGGCTACCTTGACGAATCCCCCTATATTGGCTCCGTCGACATAATTGATGTACCCGTCTTTGCGGGTTCCGTACTTCACGCATGTGGCATGAATATCCTTCATGATTCTGTGCAACCTGTTGTCAACCTCTTCGCGTGACCATGAAAGGCGCATTGAGTTCTGGGTCATTTCGAGGCCTGATGTGGATACACCGCCGGCGTTGGCAGCTTTACCCGGGCCGAACAGAATTTTATGGTGGAGGAATATGTTGACTGCATCCGGAGTAGAGGGCATATTTGCACCCTCGGAGACTACAAAGCACCCGTTTCTGAGGAGTGTTTCGGCATCAGCACCGCTTATCTCGTTCTGCGTTGCAGAAGGCAGTGCAACCTGGCAGGGCACATCCCAGGGGGCAGATTTCCCCTCGACATAGGTGCAGCCGTACTTTTCAGCATATTCCCTGATGCGTCCTCTCCTGACGTTTTTGAGGTTCTTGACAAATGCCAGCTTCTCTTCGTTAATACCGTCAGGATCATGTATATACCCGTTTGAATCAGACAGGGAGACTACTTTTGCTCCCATCTGGATGGCTTTTTCAGCTGCGAACTGGGCCACATTGCCTGACCCGGAGACGCAGCATATTTTTCCTCTGAGGCTGTCACCGCGGGTGTTAAGCATCTCTTCGGCGAAATAGACCTGGCCGTAGCCTGTAGCTTCCAGCCTGATTAGGCTGCCGCCCCATTCCAGGCCTTTGCCGGTAAATACACCGGTAAATTCATTCCGGAGCCTCTTATACTGGCCGAAAAGGTATCCTATCTCCCTTCCGCCGACTCCGATGTCTCCGGCCGGGACATCAGTGTCGGCGCCCACATGCCTGAAGAGTTCACTCATGAATGACTGGCAGAAGCGCATCACTTCGGTATCGCTTTTTTCCTTCGGATCGAAGTCCGATCCGCCTTTGCCTCCTCCCATCGGAAGGGTGGTGAGGCTGTTCTTGAGAACCTGCTCAAAGGCAAGGAATTTCAGGATGCTGAGGTTAACTGTAGGATGGAATCTCAGGCCCCCCTTGTAGGGTCCGATGGCGCTGTTCATCTCAATCCGGTAACCTTTGTTTATCTGGATCTCTCCCTTGTCATCAACCCAGGGGACCCTGAAAAGGATCACCCTCTCGGGCTCGGCCATCCTCTCGAGGATTTTTGCAGACCTGTACTTGGGGTTTTCCATGATAAAGGGCATAAGTGATTCGGTCACTTCTCTCACGGCCTGGTGAAATTCAATTTCACCGGGGTTTTTGGCGATGATTTTCGCCATGAATTCATCTACGGGGTTTGGCATGGAAGCAGAGATTTACGGGTTAGTTGTTTTTCGAGAAATTATGATTAAATTTCAGTAATTCGTAATTAACCACAAAAAATATTATGAAATATTTTGACTTATATTGTAAAAATCAAATTCCCGGCCGGTGTGCCTGGGGGTAAACTATCCGGTGATGGAGGATTTTTCGAGGTTGCAGAAAGACATGCAGAAGCTGCTGGCCGAAAAGATACAGAGCCAGAAGGGGCTTTCGATCATCTATTCCATCAACCAGATCATAAGCTTTAAGTACCCGGCAGTACAGACACTTTCGCAAATAGTCAGGGAGATACCCAAGGCCTGGCAGTTTTCCGAATATGCCTGTGCCCGCATAAAATATGACGGACGAGAATACCGTACTGCCAATTTCAGGGAGACCCGCTGGATCCAGAAGCAGATTTTTGAGACCTGGGACAAGAAATGGGGCGCGATTGACGTGTTTTACTCGAAGCAATTTCCGAAGGCAGATGAAGGCCCGTTCCTGCATGAGGAAAGGCACCTGCTGGAAAATATTGCAACCATTGTGAGCAATTATCTGAATTCGCTCCAATCACCTGATATGAGCGAATACGACGGCCCGGATGCTGCTGTGACCCTCGAGAGGACAAGGAAAATAAGCGAGGAGAAAAATATTGATGATGCACTTTTTCAGATCTGCCGCAACATGCCAAATTCATGGCAGTTTCCTGATTATGCTGTTGCCAGGATAGTCTATGACGGGAAAGAATACCTCAGCTCTGACAGGGATTACAGTGAGTATGAGTGGACCCTTAAGGAGGAATTTACCACCATTGACAGGAAATCGGGCACGATTGAGTTCTTTTATCTCAGGGGATTTCCTGCCGCATACCGTGAGACTCACCAGGATTCAGAAAAGGAACTCCTGGGCAACATGGCAAACCTGATCACGGGATTTCTGAATATTATAAAGGGTAATGAAATCAGGCAACCTGCCGAAAGGGAAGGGAAGCAGGACAGTGAATCGAAGGCTGACAACCGTATCATTTCCTGCATAAATGAGATTTCAAAAAGTCTCAGGAATGGTCATTCAACGGAGACCACACTCTCGGAGGTCATTGAACTTATTCCCGAGGCTTTCAGGTTTCCTGAAATGATTGAATGCCGGATCACCTATGATAATCTGCGCATCCTGTCGCCGGGTTACAGGGAGTCGCCGTATGGCCTCGAAGCATCGCTGAAGACTATCACACCCAAAAGCGGATCGGTAAGAATAGTCTATACAGGAGACGAACCGAAGACCGGAGGAGAACCGTTTCTGGAGGAGGAGAAGCAGTTTGCGGAGACCCTTGCCCTCCTTATCTCGGGGTTCATAAACCTGATTCACGGCCTTGATTCTGTAACGGCCACCCAGGAGGGTCTGAGGGAAATCATCTATGAGAAGACCGAACGTCTCAAGGAGCTGTCATGCATCAACCAGACAACTTCAATTCTGCAGTCCGAGAAGTCAGTTGACAATGCCCTCAAGCGGATAGTGTACATATTGCCGGATGCCTGGCAGTACCCTGATCATACCGTTGCGCGCATCAATTTTGACGGAAGGGAATTCATGTCTCCCGATTTTATAGTCACAAAGTGGCGGCAAAGGCAGCCATTCCTGACCATAGATGACCGGTTTGGTGAGGTTGAGATCTATTACACCAGGGAGTTTCCGGATATTGACGAGGGACCCTTCATGAAGGAGGAGCGTGACCTGATAAACAATATTGCCACCCTGATCTGCAACTACCTGAACACGGTTCAGGGAGAGGTGGCAATTAAGAAATACCGGTCAGAGGAGGATCTCAGGCAGAAATATGAAGCTGCCAGGGACTTTCTGATGAACAAGCGGAAACTGCTGCAGAATTTTCTTGAAAAAAACAATTATGACCGTGATATATTCCATGACCTCATGAAATTCAAGGTCAGGGAGATACTCATCATATCAAACCTGTATGATGCATACAGCCTTGAGCGTGAAGGCAAGTTTTCGGATTACATCCTTGGCGTTTATTACCAGCTGAACCTCACCTCAATACCACGAATCACCGGAGTCTCTTCATTTGAAGAGGCTTTTGAAAAGCTCTACTCCAGGCACTTTGACCTTATCATTATAATGGTGGGAATAGACAGGAAGACCCCGATTGAGATTGCATCCAAGCTCAAATCGCTCTACAGGTATATTCCCATATACCTTCTGCTTAACAACAACCAGTTTGTGGGTTACTTCCAGGGTGAGCAGCGCAGGACCAGCCTGATTGACAATGTTTTCGTCTGGAACGGTGACTCCAGGATCTTCTTTGCGATGGTAAAGCAGCTGGAAGATTATGTCAACGCCGATAATGACACCAGGGTTGGTTACAGCCGCATTATCCTTCTCGTTGAGGACTCTGCCAAATACTACTCGCGCTACATTCCGCTTCTGTATCACTGCGTAATGGAGCAGACAAGGCGCATCATAGAGGATGTGAGCACCATGGATGAGCTGTACAAGGTGCTCCGGCTGAGGGTAAGGCCGAAAATACTCATGGCATCAAACTATGAGGAGGCAATACAGATATTCGATAAATACAAGGACTATTTCCTGTGCCTGATAACCGATGTCAAGTTCGAAAAGAACTCAAGATTCGATGAAAAGGCCGGCTTTGACCTGGTGCGGCATGTCAAGTCGGAGATACCTGACCTCCCCACCATCATCCAGTCATCAGACCGAAGCAATGAGCTGATGGCGAAGGAACTCAATTGTGTGTTCATCTATAAAAATTCAGACACTCTTGCCCAGGATATCCGTAATTTCATTAGTTTCAATCTCGGGTTCGGCGATTTCGTTTACCAGGATGAGACAGGCAGGGCTATCGGTACGGCAAAGAACATGAATGAATTTGAGCAGCAGTTGCAGTCTATTCCGACAGAGACACTCCTGTATCACGCAAGCCGCAACCATTTTTCACTGTGGCTTACGGCCAGGGGTGAGATACAGCTGGCCCGGGAGATAGCCCCGAAGAAGATCAGTGATTTCAAAGATCCGGAGGCTCTTCGTGACTACCTGGTAAACATAGTAAGGCAGCTGAAGTTTGAGAAGAACAAGGGCAAGATTGTTGATTTTGACGAGACTCTGATTACCGAGGAGAGCAATATCATTCAGCTGTCACCCGGAGCACTGGGAGGAAAAGGAAGGGGGCTGGCTTTCATCCATACCCTCATATACAATTTTGATATCTCACACTATGTCCCGGGCATCAATATCAGGACGCCCAGAACCTTTATTATCGGCACCGGCGAGTTCGAAGACTTCCTTGATAACAACAGGCTGAGAAACAGGGTCTACTCCGAGACCAGTTATGAAAAGATCAAGGAGCTTTTCATCTGCGGAAAGTTATCTGCCCGGCTTGAAGACAAGCTCAGGATAATTCTGGGGAAGATCAGCAAACCGCTGGCTGTAAGGTCATCGGGGCTATTCGAGGATTCACTGATGCAACCTTTTGCCGGGATCTTCGAAACCTACCTGCTGCCAGACAGCAACAGCGACATTGAGGTTCGCCTGCGGCAGCTTACCGATGCCATCAAGCTTGTTTATGCTTCCGTTTTTTCAGAGACTGCCAGGGGTTATATCAGCGCCATCAACTACAAGATCGAAGAAGAGAAGATGGCAGTCATAATCCAGGAGGTTGTGGGGGAGCAATATGAAGACTTTTATTATCCGCACATAAGCGGTGTAAGCCAGTCATACAACTATTATCCATACGGGTACATGCAGCCGGAGGATGGGTTTGCTGTTATTGCAATAGGACTGGGTACTTATGTGGTTGAGGGGGAGAAGGCTTTCCGGTTTTCACCAAAATACCCTGCCCTGGAGAACAATACACCCAAGGATCAGTACCTGAACTCGCAGGTGGAGTTTTACGCCATTGACCTGAGGAAGAAGGAGCTGAACCTCATGGAGGGGGATACTGCGGGACTGGCGCGTCTCACCATTGAAGACGCTGAACGGCACGGGATACTGAATCACTGTGCCTCTGTATATTCCGCAGAATCAGGTACGATCTACCCGGGGATTGACAGGGCCGGCCCAAGGGTGGTGAATTTTGCCGATATTCTTAAATATGAATACATTCCTCTCTCCAAATCACTTGTTGAGATTCTTGATATTGTCAAGGAAGCCCTGGGTACTCCCGTGGAGATTGAATTTGCCATAGACCTGACCAGGGACAGCCAGTACAAGGCCTCGTTTTACCTGTTGCAGATAAAGCCAATAATTGGCGCATCTATTGATTACGAGATCAATATGGAAGAGATAGACCGGTCACATATCCTTCTTTATACTGAAAAGAGCATGGGCAACGGCCTGATTAATGATATCAGGGATGTCATTTATGTAGACAGGGACACCTTTGACAAGTCAAAGACGCTTGAGATTGCAGCCGAAGTTGAGGCATTCAACCGGGAGTTGATGAAAGAAGGCAGGCAGTATATCCTGATCGGGCCCGGCCGGTGGGGTACACGTGACAGGTGGATAGGCATACCTGTGACCTGGCCGCAGATATGCAACGCAAAGGTGATTATTGAAACCAGCCTGGAGGAGTTTCCGCTGGATGCCTCTTCGGGATCCCATTTTTTTCATAATGTCACGTCGATGAATGTAGGGTACTTTTCCATCCAGCACCGTGACAGGAACACAATTCTCGACTGGGATCTCCTCGGCAGGCAGATGACAGTGTCAAAAGGACAGTTTGTTACAAGGGTTCAATTCAGTGACACCCTGTCAGTAAAAATGGATGGCAAAAAACGGATTGCTGTAATCACGTGGAAGTGAGTGGTGTTTTACAGTTCCTTCTGGTAAATCCTGTATTTCTTGACCACCTTGCAGCCGATCCGTTCGTATTCACCTCTCATTCTCAGGTTGTCTTCGAGGACGAGGTGGCTGTCAATGGTCTCCATGCGGCTGTTGATG
>JAVEXM010000097.1:0-9884 GCA_034004025.1 Bacteroidales bacterium | reverse complement strand
AAGGTCTCAAGGTCTCAAGGTCTCAAGGTCAGAATTATCCGGATAATCTTCCGACCTTCCGACGTCCGACCTTCCGACATCACTCTTCAGTCCTCAGTCCTCAGTCGGCAGTCAGCAGTCGTGGCTGAAGACTGAAGACTGAAGACTGCCTACTGCCGAGTGAGAACCATGTATCCCCACGGCTCCATCTGCATCTTGCGGCCCTGTGCTATTTCCACCTCTGTCTCTGCAAACAGGTCGGTGTAGGTGCCGGAGGTTTCACCGTCCTTCAGGGCAACGGAGACAGGCTTGGTGCTCATGTTCAGTATTGTTAATACTTCGTTTTCACCCTTAACCCTCTTGTAGGCAACCACGCTCTTCCGGTTGGTTTTAAGTACCTCATATGTGCCGCCCTCTATGCCGTGACGCAGGGCAGGGTGGGAGGTACGCAGGTGAACGAGTTTTGTATAGAAGGGACGCAGCTCCGACTCTTTCCACTCTATCGGATCACGCTGGAAGAACTCGAGTCTCTTGTCGAGGTCAGCCTCCTGACCGTTGTAGAGCAACGGGACTCCGGGTACTGTGAAGAGATAAGCGGCAAAGGCCTTCTGTGCATCGCCAAGCTTCTCGTCTATGGTGCCGTTCCACGAGTTCTCGTCGTGGTTGGTCATAAACCTCAGCCTGTACGACTCCGGGTCATAACGCTTCATCTCGTACTGCATCATGCTGTCGAGGGCCATCGGATGACGGTCGCCGGCAGCTACGGCATTCATGAGGTGATGGTGTGCCCAGGCGTAGTTCATGTCAAAGGCGCGCTCGAGGAGGTAGGAGTGATCTTCATCCTCGGCCAGCATGAGAACGGGTTTGACGGAGTTGAGTTCGGTGGTGGCCCTGAACCAGAACTCCTCGGGCACAAGTCCGGGGAAGTCGCACCTGTAACCATCAACACCGACATCCTCCACCCAGTATTTCATCGCCCCAACCATGTAGTCCCACAGCGGCTCTGCCGTATAGTCGAACTGAATGACATCGGTCCAGTCGAAGGGTGAGATGAAATTGCCGAGGGAGTCTTTTGCATACCACTCAGGAAACTCTGTTGCCAGCGGATTATCCCAGGCGGAGTGGTTACCCACCCAGTCGAGGATTACGTGTAAGCCCATGGAGTGGGCAGTGTCAACAAGTGCCGTGAAGTCATCAATAGTTCCGAACTCGGGATTGATGCCCTTGTAATCGCTGATGGAGTAGTAGCTGCCGAGTTCGCCCTTCCTGTTCACCTCGCCTATGGGATAGATGGGCATGAACCATAGAACGTTCACTCCCAGCTCCTTCAGCTCGGGAAGCTTCTCCTGAACCCCGGCAAAGGTTCCCTCATCGGAGAACTGCCTGGTGTTGATCTCATACAGGACCATATTGCGGGTCCAGTCGGCGTGTACTATGGTTGTCTTCAGCGGCTCTATCACTGCAGCCGCCTTTGGCCGGCATGCTACCGCCACGGCGGCTATGCCGATGATCAGAATGGCAATCTTAAGAATGTGTTCCTTCATAATCGGGTTATTTTAGTTCAATTATCATTGCTGTTTGAGGTTCTATCTTGAATGAGGAGAGGTCTTCAACAGCCCGGCCCGTGATCACGTCAACTCCACGGGTAAAGCCTTGCAGCGACTCGATATACTTTTCCTTACTGACGGTTTTGCTCTCCTTCTCATTGGTGTTAAGGATGACCATGACGCTCTCATCGTCATCATATCTGAAGAAAACGTAAATGCCATCCTGAGGAATATAGTGCTTCATCCTGCCGGTGTGGATCACTTCCTTCTGCTTCCTCCAGTTAAGGAGGTTACGTGTAAATTCGAGGGCCTCCTTCTCGGTCACGGTCAGGTTTTTCCCGGCGGCGACATTTTTCTCATGATCAGCCCATCCGCCGGGGAACTCCTCCCTGAGGTATCCGTCGCCCCTGCTCTTATCGCCTTCCATCACAATCTCGGTACCGTAGTAGATCTGGGGGATTCCCCTGGTGGTCATGATAAAGGAGAGTCCAAGTTTGTAAGCTTCAAGGCTCTTACCTGTCTGGGTATAGAAGCGTGTCATATCGTGATTGTCGAGGAAGATCACATTCCTGAGCGGTTCAGGGTAGAGAAAGTCCTGTGACAGAACATCATAGAGTTTTGACAATCCTTCGGTGGGGTTGTCATTGCCCTCGAATGCCCTGTGTGTTGCGAAGCATACGGGGAAGTCAGTCACGGAGGGGAGGTATGAGCGGTAGCCGTCGCTGTTCTTCTTGTTCAGTGCCCAGTAGGATATCTGTGACGGGCTGTCATACCATACCTCGCCGACGATAAAGAAGCCGGGGAACTCCTCTTCCACCCGTTTTGCCCATCTTGCCATCATCTCAGGTTCGGGGTAGGGGTAGGTGTCCATCCTGATGCCGTCGAGGTCGCTGTATGCTATCCACCAGAGGCTGGTCTGGATGAGATATGTCTCCACCAGCGGGTTGCTCTGGTTCAGGTCGGGCATGGTCACGTCAAACCATCCCTTCTCCATCATCATGATGTCACTTTCTGCAGCATAGGGGTCCATGTATGTCGAGGCCCTGTAGTTGGTGCGTGTGAACTCATCAAACTGATGTATCCAGTCGTTTGAAGGAAGATCTTTCATCCACCAGTGGAATGATCCTATATGGTTGAAGATCATGTCCATCACCACCTTCATCCCTTTTTTGTGGGCCTCGGAGACCAGCTGTTTGAATTCATCATTTCTGCCGTAGCGCGGGTCTGAGCGGTAGAAATCGGTTGTGGAGTATCCGTGGTACGAATAGCGCTCCTGGTTATTCTCGAGGAACGGGTTGAGCCAGATGCCGGTGACTCCCAGCTCATGCAGATAGTCGAGGTGATCGGATATACCCTTAAGGTCGCCGCCGTGTCTGCCGCCGGGATGGCTTCGGTTGAGCTGCTCGGTCATGCCCTGGACGTTATCATTCGAGGGATCGCCGTTGGCGAAGCGGTCAGGCATGAGCAGGTATATGACATCGGAGCTGTTGAACCCTCGTGCCGGTCCGGAAGGTCTTTCGCAGAGAGGGTAGTCATGTGTCATACTCTTCTTTCCGTTGATGAAAGTGAGCCTGACTGTGCCCGGAAGGGCTTCGCTGCTGATGTTCAGGTTTACAAATAGGTAGTTGGTATTCTCAGTGCGGATAAGGGTCTTCACCTCCACACCCGGGTAGTCAGTCTTCACGTGCCAGTCGCCGATGCCTTTGCCGTAAACCATAAGCTGCAGGGCGCCGTCATGCATGCCTGTGAACCATGACGGAGGGTCGATACGCTCTATCACCTGTCCTTTGAGCTGCAGCAGTGAGAGCAGCAGCAGTACCGTAACTGATAATTTCATTCTGTTCATGATCTCTCGAATTTCTTTGCCTCACCGGGAGCTGTCTCGGTCCGGTTGCCGTAAACAGCCAGCGGGATAACAGTCTCCGACAGGTTTACCACTGTGACGGAAGAGCTGTTGACCTCCACCCTGAGAGGATTGTTTCTGTACCTGATAATAAACGAATATGAGTCCCATGCGTCAGGGATCACCGGGTTGAAGCACACCCTGTCACTGCAGACCCTCATTCCGCCGAAGCCTTCAACGATGGCAAGCCATGTTCCGGCCATGCTGGTAATATGCAGTCCGTCCTTAACCTCCCTGTTATAGTCGTCAAGGTCGAGCCTGGCAGTGCGGAGGTAAAGTTTATAGGCTCTGTCGGTATCATGTAGCCGGGCTGCAAGCACTGAGTGGATGCTTGCCGATAGGGATGACTCATGCACGCAGCGCGGTTCGTAGAAGTCGAAGTTGCGTTTTATGGTCTCCTCATCAAATTCATCCTCGAAGAAGTAGATACCCTGGAGCACGTCAGCCTGTTTGATGAATACAGACCGCAGGATGCGGTCCCACGACCAGTGCTGGTTCAGGGGTCTCTCTGCCGGGTCAAGGTCGTTAACAGTCTGCTGCACCTTGTCCATGAAGCCGTCCTGCTGCAGGAAGATGCCCAGGTCATAGTGCACCGGGAGGTAGATGTTGTTGATTATCTCAAGCCAGAGGTTAAGTTCGCATTCAGGGTCAAAGCCTGTACGCGCAAGGACGGAGTTGTATTTTATGCTGCTCCCGTTCCTGAGCCATGTGAGCGAATCGACGGTGTAGCGCAGTGTCCACCGTGCGAGGGTATTGGTGTACCAGTTGTTGTTGACGTTGTTCTCGTACTCATTGGGACCGGTGACGCCGAGGATGACATACTGGTTCTTCTCCTGCGACCAGTTGCAGCGGCGGGCCCAGAACCGCGAGATCGCGATGAGCACCTCCAGCCCGTATTCCGCCAGATAATCCTGGTCGCCGGTATGTCTTGTGTAGTTGTAGATGGCATAGGCAATGGCTCCGTTGCGGTGGATCTCCTCGAAGGTGATCTCCCACTCGTTATGGCACTCCTCGCCGTTCATGGTTACCATGGGATAGAGGGCGGCACCTCCCCCGATGCCGAGTTTTTGGGCGTTCTCTATCGCCTTCTGGAGGTGTTTATACCTGTACAGCAGCAGGTTACGTGCGACATGGGTATCTGCGGTACTGAGATAGAAGGGGAAGACAAAGGCTTCGGTATCCCAGTAGGTGCTGCCGCCGTATTTTTCGCCGGTGAATCCCTTGGGTCCGATGTTGAGACGGGGGTCATCACCTGTATAGGTCTGGTTTAGCTGGAAGATATTAAACCTGATGCCCTGCTGGGCAGCTATGTCCCCCTTTATGACTATGTCACCATGCTCCCACTTCTTCTCCCATGCGTCCGTGTGCGCTTTGAGCATTGCTTCAAACCCTTTTTCTGCTGCCCCGGCGGCTGAGGCCATAGCCTTCGCTGCGAGGCCCTCGTCGGGGTGGTTGAATGATGAGAGGACGGCAACATATTTGCCTACCTCGATGGTATCACCGTCTGAATATTCTGTTGTGAAGATGGCGCCAGCAGTCAATGTGGTCCTGTCCATGACCGCCCCGTCTCCGGCCGGCTTGCCGTTGACGGTGAAGCTGTTTACCATGGCTGTTGCAACCGTGAAGGCGGTCTTGCGTGTCCGGGCAACGACGACGGCCTTCATGCCGTCGGTCTCTGCCGACTCGTTCTCCCAGAACTTCTCTTCATAGTTGGCGTCTTCATTCCGGACGTCGGCATTGAGCCACGGTGTTATCACTGCGGTGCCGCTGCCGCCGGAGAGGCGCACGCTGTATTTTATAGCAGCCCGCTCGGGTTCACTCATAGAGAGGAAGCGCCTGGCAGTCACCTCAGCCACTCTTCCCGAGGGCATTACTGCGGTAAAAGTGCGTGTCAGCACTCCCCGTCTCATGTCGAGCTCGCGGCGGAAGGACTTCACCTCGCAGGTTGCCAGATCGAGCTCTTCACCGTCGACATTGACCCTGATGCCCGTCCATGAGGGTGCATTGGGCACCTTGGCAAAATATTCGGGATAGCCGTTTTTCCACCATCCGACCATTGTCTTGTCAGGGTAGTAGATGCCTGCCACGTACGTTCCCTGCAGAGTGTCTCCGGAATAAGTCTCTTCGAAATTGGCCCTCTGTCCCATCATACCGTTACCCAGGGCAAAGATGCTCTCCGAGTCGCGTCCCCTCTCAGGTTCAAATTGTGTCTCGATGATCTTCCAATCATCGGGTTGAAATCGTGAATCTGTCATTACACTCTATAGGTTTCTCAATTGTCTTATAGTTATATTTTTCAGGTTTGGGATGACCAGGTCGGCCCGGCCCAGCAGTTCAGGGCTGCCGACACCCACGCTCTTCATGCCGCCGGCTATGGCTGCCTCTATTCCTGCCTGTGCATCTTCGAACACGATGCAGCAGGAGGGAGGAAGGTTCATCTCTTCTGCGCCCCTGAGGAACACTTCAGGGTCAGGCTTGGCCTTATGGATCTTGTTGCCGTCGACTATCACGTCGAACATTTCCCGCAGTGCTATCCGGTCGAGGATTGTTCCGGCATTTCTGCTTGCCGACCCAATGGCTGTCATGATTCCCGCCTTTCTGAGTGATTTGAGCAGACTGACGCTTCCGGGGAGTATCTCATCGGGAGTCATTCCCGAGATAAATTCGACATACCACCCGTTCTTACGGGCGGCCAGTACCTCCTTATCCTTCTCGCTCACGGTCACTCCTCCCGTTTTGAGGAGTATTTCCAGGGAGGTCATCCGGCTAACTCCCTTCAGAGCCTCGTTCTCTTCGACGGTGAATTCAAATCCCAGCTCTTTTGCCAGGCGCCGCCATGCCATGAAGTGATATTTTGCAGTGTCAACTATGACACCGTCGAGATCAAATATGCATCCTCTGAGCTCCATGGTCATCTTCTGTCGTCTACATCCCTGACAAAATAGACAGAGAGTGCTGCTATGACCATCGAAATGCCCCCGGTCACCAGTGCCAGCATGGTGTTTCCGTTGAAGAGGTGTTTCACCATGCTTCCAAGGATGCTGGCAGCGAGGATCTGTGGGATGACGATGAAGAAGTTGAAGATGCCCATGTATATTCCCATCTTGTTATGGGGAAGCGATCCGGTGAGGATGGCGTAGGGCATGGAGAGGATGCTGGCCCATGCCAGGCCGATGCCTAGCATCGGGAGGATGAGCATCCCGGGGGTATGGATCATGCTTATGGAGACCAGGCTGATACCGCCTATGACAAGACATATTGAGTGGGTGATCTTCCTGGATGTGTATTTGGCCAGTACCGGCAGCAGGAAGGCCACCACGGCGGCAAAGCCGTTATAGACGCCGAAGAGCACCCCGACCCAGTTGGCTCCCCTGTTGTATTCCAGCGAGACGGTGTCAGTGGTGCCGTATACCTGTGATGTCACGGCCGCGGTGGTGTATATCCACAGTGAGAAGAGGGCAAACCATGTAAAGAACTGCACCACGGCCAGCTGTCCCATTGTGGCGGGCATGTGCCTGAGGTCGGTGAGGATGCTGTTGAGCCCGCCACCTCCCTTACCTGCAGATTTCAGCAGGCCTGCGAGGATCTGCAGGAGGCCGAAGATTGCTACGCCGCCGGTGACAACATAAAGTTCCTTCTCCAGGTTAACCCTTGAGAGAATGAATGTCAGGATGAGGCCTATCGACAGCCAGATGATACCCGGACGGTAGAAATTCAAATCACCCTGAGCGGCAGCCCCTGAATTATCAGTCGCGATTGCCTGCTGACCCCGGAGATCTGCGCCCTGCGCCCTGCTCTGCCTGCCGGAACCGCCGGATGGCGGTGATGGCTGGTGCTCCTCTATAATTTCTCCCCGTGCGACCTTCTCTCCCTTCTCGAACTCCTCGAGCTCTGCAGGGGAATATTCCTTTGTCCTGATGATTGTCCAGAGCACTGCCACCAGCAGCACCACTGCCCCGATATAGAACGAGAGCTTCAGGTTGAACGGTATCAGCTTTCCTTCTGCGGGCACTTCCGGCACATTGAACCAGTTGGCAAGCATCCAGGGCAGGAAGCTGCCGACTACAGCCCCTATGCCTATGAAGAAGCTCTGCATGGCAAAACCGGTCGTCCGCTGCTTTGATGAGAGCATGTCACCGACAAATGCGCGGAACGGCTCCATGGATATGTTTATGGAAGCATCCATGATCCAGAGCATGACTGTGGCGAATATCCAGGTGGGTGAGTTGGTGATGATCGCCAGGGCGAGTGAAGCAAAAACTGCCCCGGTGAGAAAATAGGGCCGCCGTCTTCCGAGACGGTTCCAGGTGCGGTCGCTCATGTGCCCTATGATCGGCTGCACCAGCAGTCCCGTGACCGGCGCCGCAATCCAGAGGATTGGAATATCGTCAATATCAGCACCGAGTGTCTGAAAGATGCGGCTCACATTGCCGTTCTGGAGGGCAAACCCGAACTGGATGCCCAGAAAGCCGAAACTCATGTTCCATATCTGCCAGAATGAGAGCTTTGGCTTCCGCCTGTAGATAACGTTCATAATCAGTTAGCTGTTAGTTTTATTACCCGATTTGCATAACCTATTCAAAATTAGTTGAAAATCCGGTTCGGCAATACCCTTCAAGGGCTTCTGCAGCCCGATTTTTCGGGCGTTTGCGTTCATTATGTTATTTCAAACGTTTTCGGCCTGAGGCATATTTTTCAGAGGTGCACCTTATTTAGATTCATTCTAAATAGCACGATGAGGTTTTGGGCTTATCGGGGTCAAATATTTACTATATTTGAGAGACGCTCATTTAAAAATCAGTAACATGGCAGATTTCATCTACGAAAGACCCTTCCAGCATGGGGAGGATGAAACAAAATACCGGCTTCTGACCGCCGATCATGTCAGGGTGACGGAGTGCTGCGGCAGGAGGATGCTGCAGGTGCAGCCTGAGGCTCTCAGGCTGCTTGCACGGCAGGCATTCGAGGATGTCAACTTTTTCCTGCGCACGTCGCATCTTGAGAAGCTTGCGGCCATACTTGACGATCCGGAGGCTACGGACAACGACCTTTTCGTGGCGTGGGTGATGCTGCGCAACACTGTGATCTCGGCCGAAGGGAAGCTTCCGTGGTGCCAGGATACCGGCACGGCAATCGTAATGGCCTGGAAAGGCGAGGATGTAGCTACAGGGTTTGATGATGCGGAGCATTTAAGCAGGGGTATCTGGGAGACCTACGGTGAAAAGAACCTTCGTTATTCACAGATAGTGCCTACGACGATGTTTGAGGAGAAGAACACCGGCAGTAACCTGCCGGCGCAGATTGATATAGCGGCCTGCCAGGGCAGTGAATATAAATTTCTGTTCATAGCCAAGGGCGGCGGTTCCGCCAATAAGTCGTTCCTCTATCAGCAGTCTAAGTCGTTGCTTAACGAGGCCTCACTTCGTAAGTTCATCCGTGAAAAGATAGAGGATCTGGGCACCTCGGCCTGTCCTCCCTATCATCTTGCCGTGGTTATCGGCGGCACCTCCGCGGAGATGACTCTCAAGACGGTGAAGCTGGCCTCGGCGGGCTATCTTGACGACCTCCCGGTGACGGGCAACGCTGCGGGCAGGGCTTTCCGTGACCTTGAGTGGGAGAAGAAGATAGAGCTGATATGCCAGGAGTACGGTGTGGGTGCGCAGTTCGGCGGCAAATATTTTGTCCATGATGTGCGTGTGATACGTCTTCCGCGCCATGCTGCATCATGCCCGGTGGGAATTGGCGTGAGCTGCAGCGCCGACCGCAACATTAAGGGTAAGATCACTGCTGAGGGGATCTTCCTTGAGCAGCTTGAGACCAGTCCTGAGAGGTTTATGCCGGCTAAGGCTCCGGAGCTCGACAAGCCGGTGGAGATAGACCTTGACCGCCCCATGAAGGAGATACTGGCGCAGCTGACGCAGTACCCGGTGAAGACGAGGCTCAGCCTGAGCGGAACACTGATTGTGGCGCGAGACATGGCACATGCACGTATCAAGCAGATGATTGATGAAGGCAAACCGATGCCTGAGTATTTCAGGAACCACCCGGTATATTATGCCGGTCCGGCAAAGATACCGCAGGGGATGCCCTCAGGCTCCTTCGGGCCCACCACTGCAGGGCGCATGGACAGTTACGTGGACCTCTTCCAGAGTCTCGGCGGTTCAATGGTGATGCTGGCCAAGGGCAATCGCTCGCGGCAGGTGATTGACGCCTGCAAGAAGTACGGCGGCTTCTACCTGGGATCCATAGGCGGTCCGGCAGCGGTGCTGGCTGCCGAGAATATCCTGTCGGTTGAGGTGGTCGATTTTGAAGAGCTGGGGATGGAGGCAGTCAGGAAGATCGTTGTGAAGAATATGCCGGCATTCATCCTGACGGATGATAAGGGGAACGATTTTTTTGATGCTTATAATAAATAGGGAGTAGGCCAGTCTTCAGTCAGCAGTCTTCAGTCGGCA
>JAVEXM010000096.1:0-10035 GCA_034004025.1 Bacteroidales bacterium | reverse complement strand
ACATCCGCGGCGGAGGCGAATACGGTGAAGAGTGGCACCTGGCCGGAACAAAGATGAGCAAGCAGAATGTGTTTGACGATTTTATAGCCGCTGCTGAATATCTCATTGCCAACAAGTACACCTCATCGGAGTATCTTGCCGTACAGGGTGGCTCCAACGGCGGACTCCTCGTCGGGGCGGTAATGACGCAGAGGCCTGACCTCTTCAGGGTGGCCCTCCCGGCCGTAGGTGTTCTTGACATGCTCAGGTACCACAAGTTCACTGCCGGAGCAGGATGGGCCTATGACTACGGCACGGCCGACGAGAGTCCGGAGATGTTCAGCTACCTGCTGAAATATTCTCCCGTGCATAATGTTGTGGCAGCAACAGCCTACCCGGCAACGCTGGTGACCACCTCCGACCACGACGACAGGGTAGTCCCCGCACACTCATTCAAATTCGCATCCCATCTGCAGGCGAAACAGGCAGGGCCAAACCCGGTGCTCATCCGTATTGAGACAAGCGCAGGCCACGGTGCCGGCACCCCGGTAAACAAGCGCATCGAGGTGACAGCCGATCTCTACAGCTTCACCCTGTGGAATATGGGTATAAAGAAAATCAAGTAGCTGCCGGTTACAGAACAGTAACAGAAGCAGATCACGCACATCTTTCAGCCCGCCGGAGGGTGATGAGGACTATCCTTATCACCCTCCGTGGCATTACCTGTTAACTGCTGTTGGGTGTCAGGGACCTTTTCCGGACTTTCCTCATGCTGAACCCGGAGCCAAGAACCTTCCTGAAGAACTTAAAATAGAGGAGCAGGTAAAGCATAAGTGAAACGAGCCAGAGTACAATGATATTGAAGCGGAAGGTGTCAATCGACATATTTCCGATTTTCTTGTACGGTGCATAAAAATGTGCCCGGCCGTTATTTGAGACAGGTTTCATGTAAGCCGGCTCATATTTCTGAATGATCTTCCCGCGGGTTTCAATACTCTTCTCCGTGTTGTACTCATCAAGGAGTATCTCACGGAGCCTCTTGTTGGTATAATCTTCTTTAAGCTCCAGGAATGCGCCCTTACCTATTTTTGCAATCAGGGCCGCAGTAACTGAGTCTTTTTTGGCTACGTTGATGTTCCTGATATGATTAAATCTGTATGCCAGGCTGTCAAGCAGATGTTCCGTCATGTCAGCCACGGCAGAATTGAATCTGTCTGTGTTCAGCGAGGCCATGAGCTCTCCCGGGGGAGAATTAAAACCAGCCAGAGCAGATAATTGCTGTATGTAACGTCTGAGCTTTCCACAGTTATCGGTAACAATTTCCCTGTATTCAGAACTGTCATAATAATTGCGGCACACCCAAAGATCTCTCCGGAGAGCCTCGGTCAGAAATGAACCATACCAGTTGTTCTGACTGATCTCCATATCATACCTGAAAAAGTTCTCTTCAAACCTGTTGCTTTTATACTGCTCCACGGCCAGAGCTTCGTACGCCCAGCGGGCAGGCATAAGATCACCAAGAACCGGCACATATTCATTGACAGTGCCCTCCCTCCTGTGGAGATTGTCGAACTTGACAAGGACACCGCTGAACAGAAGCTGGGGTATGATTATAAAGGGTATGAGAATGTAGATCGTGGCTACCGAGTTGAATGCAGATGAGATGTTCAGGCCTATCAGATTGGCAAGACAGGAGGAACTGAACAGCACGACCCAGTATGTGAGTGTCATCCCCTTAATCCCAAGTATAAGGTTCCCGGCCAGCACGAAAGTTATCGTCTGTAATGCAGAGATAATAAACATCATCATTACCTTGGAATTGATATAGCTGAACCAGCTAAGCTTAAGGAAAGACTCCCGCTTAAGTATTTTACGGTCTTTAACGATCTCCTCGGCACTCAGGATCAGTCCCATGAAAAACGCCGTAATAACACACATGAACATATATGCCGGCAGGTTTTCGTTCTCACTGAAGCTGTAGGCCTGCCCTGATACATCCCTGGTAAAAAAGGCAAGAAGAACGGCAAGAAGAGGCGCTCCCAGCAGTGTGACAATCATATATTGCCTGTCAGCAATCCTGGACAGGAGATCACGCATAAAAAAGATTGCCGACTGTTTTGCCAGTCCTGGAATAGAATATTTATTTTCAGGCAACGGGGCACGGATTATTGTTTTTCCCCGCTGCTTGCTGCCTTTCTCTGCCTCATACAGGTCAGCCCATTCTGCAGGTGAGACTCTTCTCAGATGAGTGGGTTTGCCATATTCGTTGACCACTTTTGACTCAATGATGCGGAGCAGCTGGTCGGTATCCACATTGCCACAGTTGATGCATTGATCCTCAAGAGCATTGGCCAGGTTAGTGCGGGTTTTGAACCAGGTTACTGTTTCGTTGGGATTGCCATAGAAAATCAAATAGCCACCCCTGTCAAGGATCATTATCCGGTCAAACATCTTGTATATATCCGACCCCGGCTGATGTATCGTGGTAATAACCAGCTTTCCCTTGTAGGTCTGCTCCTTGAGCATGGTCATCACCAGCTCCGCATCAACCGAGGAAAGCCCTGAAGTGGGCTCATCAACAAACAGAATGGTCGGTTCCCTGATAAGCTCAAGAGCAATATTCAGCCTTTTACGCTGACCCCCGCTGATTATCTTGTTAACAGGACTGCCCACTTTCAGATCTTTTATCTCATAAAGGTCAAGATCCTTCAGTATGCTTTCGACCTCCTCCCTGATCGCGTACTCGCCGTGATTGTTAAGACACATGCGGGCATTGAAGTACAGGTTCTGAAATACTGTAAGTTCCTCATATAGCAGATCATCCTGGGGTACAAATCCGATGACCCCTTTCAGGTGTTCCCTACCTTCGGCAGAATGAATATCATACCCGTTGACAAGCACGCTGCCCGTGTCCGGGTTGGCAATTCCGCTAAGGAGATTCAGCAGGGTTGATTTTCCGACGCCGCTCCCTCCCATTATTCCTACCAGCTTCCCTGATTCCTCGTGAATGGTCAGGTTTTGTACACCGTTATCACTGTTCCTGAACCTGAGGCTGATATCCTGTGCATCCAGCGCAACCCTGAGCTTGAATTCCGCCCCTGTAAAGACCTCTGCAACATCGTTATAGTATATAGCATTCAGAGAGGCGCCCCTGATAGTTGACCCGTGGTCAAACACATAGGTCTGTCCCGGAAAAATATTCTGCCCGTTCAGCAAAAGATCCTCCCTGCCATCAAACTTCATCAGAAGGGTATTGGTGCTGGCAACATTCAGGAAGGTCAGCCTGCCTTTCAGACTCTCATTGATCAGGTGCTTTACTCCCTGACGGTCAGACACATCCCGGCTGTCGATGATCAGCAGCCTCTCCTCTCTGATGCTGACCTGGTGGGGTTCGAGGATGAAGCCCAGAATATCATTGTATTCAGTCTGGTGAATATTAAATGCCGTAGCCACTGTCTCAAGAAACTCCATCTCCTTCCCGGTGATCTCGGCACTGAAAGAGATGAAGTCCATCAGCTGTGCCAGCACATATATCTTCTGCTTCTGCTCAAGCTCCTCATTTATCTTCTCACAGATGGCAAGGATCCTCATTGCTGTCAGCGAGGTGCGCTTCCTGTCCCTGATGCTGTCTTTCGAAATAACATCAGGATAGTATTGCCTGAGATATTCATCAAACATTACCAGGTATTTTGCCACCTGCTCGTTGTTCAGGTGCTTTGACAGGAACAGCCTCACTACATCCCGTCCCCTGCTCGATATCTCCCGGTCAGGGTGAATATCACTTATCAGGGCAAATAACCGGATCAGTGCTTTCAGAATGGGCTCGCTCATTCTTCGGGGAGTTTATGTTGGCAGCAAATGCTCTTTTTAAACTGCGACTTCTAAAATTAAATCAGAATGTTATCTTTGTTTAAGTATTTCAAGTTAGTAATTAAAATGTATCCGGAGAAATATTTTCAGATTATCGCTCCATTAAACATGTCTGAAGATAACTGCATGTCCCTTCTCCGCATACATGCCGGATGACCCGCATGGAAAAGCTGATCATAAGCCCCACAGTCTTTACACCCAGGGTCATCCTTGACCACGAGGAGCATTTTCTGGAGATTGAGGGTGAGTCCAGGCCCCAGGATGTCCGGGAGTTTTACTACCCGATACTTGATTGGCTGAACGATTTCAGTGAGTCTCTGCTGAGGTCGGATGACAACAGCAAGCCAGTTATGATCAATTTTAATTTCAATTATTTCAATTCCGGATCCGCAAAGTGTATTCTGGATATCTGCAAGATACTGGCCAGGTTGCATGCCCAAAATATTAAAACCTACGCCAGATGGTATTACGTAAAGGATGATGAGGACATGCTTGAAGCTGGCAGGGAAATGGCACAGATAGTTGACCTGCCCTTCGAATTCATTGAATCAGAGATGCAATGAAACCTGAAGACGGATTTACCGATCCGGCAGATTTTATTAAGTACCAGGCCAAAACTGTTGCGCAGAGTCTTTCTGACGATTACAGAAGTATAAGCAGACTGTCATCAACTGACTCCCCGCTGCCCTGGAAATTTGCCGAATCCGGAGAAGCGGGTAAGCGAATCTGGATCGATTATGCTTCCGGGATTCCTGAAAAATACATCTCTCTGGGTCTGTTTTTCAGGCCCTACAGTGATTTCTGCCGGACATGCATAATTACTGAGGAGGAGATAACCTCCCTTGTTGAGATGGATATTGAAAGTTTCTCCGGCGGGTCTCACACTGCTGACAGAAAGCTGTTTTTCCGCGAACTGAATTACCTTATCCCTGCCAGCCTGAAAAAAGCGGGATACGAGATCATCAGGCAGGAAGAGATTGCAGGTGTGAATAAATCCCTTTTAATGAAAATCGCCAGGGCTGTTCATGCAAGTTACCTTCGCGAGATAAAGAAACAGGGTGCCGGCACATCCGGCTCCATCCTCCCGGGCATGACAGAGTTTGATGATCTGCCGGATGATATCCTGCGGTCAAACATTGACAATGCCTTTCATATACCAACGAGATTGCTGGCCATAGGTTACAGGATAAGACCGGTCAGGAAGGGATACAAGCCCCGGACTCTCCATCTTAATGATCAGGAGATTGAGACAATGGCAAGGGTCGAGCATCTGAGGTGGAGCTGGGAGAAAAGGCTTAACGGATGGACAGTCGGGATAAAAAGGGACGAACTGAAGAAGACACACCCCAGCCTGGTGCCCTATGCAAAGCTTAGTGAAGACGAAAAAGAAAAGGACCGTGAGCTTGTGCGACTGACACCTGCCATACTCAGGGATATCAGATATGAAGCCTACCCTGTATCACCAGACAGGGTCAGCAAGCTGTCGTATGCAATCAAACCCCGGAGCAGCATCCATAAGCTTCTCTCAGGAACAAATGAACTGAGTGCCGGCATTAACCTGCTGGCAAAAAACTCCCCGTTGATCAGGGAAAAACTCAATTCAATTGACGAGAGAATCAGACTTTCACTGAGTGAGGTGGAGGGTAGCTACAACTATGCAAGGCACATACAGGAAGCGTTTCTTCCTGATGACCTCTCAATCAGGGAGTGCTTCCCGGACAGTTTTGTGCTTTTTGAGCCGAAGGATATTGTGAGCGGCGACTTCTATCTCTTCAGCAGGCATGACGGTTATGTGATCTTTGGCCTCGCCGACTGCACCGGACATGGCATCCCGGCCGCATTGATAAGCACAATTGGATACGGGATACTTGATCAGACAGTAAATATCCTGAAGATAACGGATCCTGCAGAAGCACTCAGTCATCTCTATTCAGGCATCCGCAGATTCCTGCGAAAGGATACTGCAGAACTCGCCGTGTCAGATGACATGACAATCATCCTGTGTAATCTTGATACAAAAACCGGGGAACTGACATATTCGGGTGCAGGAAATGCCATTTTTCATATCACCGACGGTAAGATCTCCGGCAATCTTTCAGGCACTGTTTCGGAAGATCACTTCAAAAATGGCACTTACAGCTTTACAACAAAAACTCTGCATCTGAACCCGCATGACGCCCTCTATATCTGCTCAGACGGATTTGCCGACCAGTTCGGGGGTGACAGTCACCGGCGGTATAGCTGGAAAAGACTCCGTGATCTGCTGTTGAAGATCAATAAATATCCCATGCCTGAGCAGGGCGACATTCTTTACGAAGAATTTGACCGGTGGCGTGAGGAGAAGGATGAAGACCAGACAGATGATATTACAATTATAGGCATAAGGATCTGAGACCATACAAAGGACCCCGGCTCTCCTCATCCCGTCGAAAACCGGCGGTAATCCTCAGACTATAATTTATTTGACTTGCCTTAACCCGTTTCGTAACTTTATCAAAATGATTTAGCAGTATGGGGAGCATTGTACCGGGGTACAGTTACGACATCTTCATCAGCTACCGCCAGAATGACAACAGGCATGACGGCTGGGTAACCGAATTCGTAGATCATCTCAGGGCTGAACTTGAGGCAACCTTCAAGGAAGAGATAAGCGTCTACTTCGATCTCAATCCGCATGACGGACTGCTCGACACACATGATGTTGATGCGTCCCTGCAGGAAAAACTCAAATGCCTGATTTTTATTCCGATTATCTCCCGCACCTATTGTGACCCCAAATCGTTCGCATGGGAACATGAGTTCAGGGCATTTATAAAGCAAGCCTCCACAGACAGATTCGGACTGAAGGTCACCCTGCACAGCGGCAACGTGGCAAACAGGGTGCTGCCTGTCAGGATCCATGAGCTCGACCATGAAGACAGGGAGCTGATCGAAAACGAAATCGGAGGCGTACTCCGGGCTATTGATTTCATATACATGGAACCGGGAGTAAACAGACCCCTGACCCCTGTTGATGATGAACATAAGAACCAGCACAAAACCAGGTACCGGAACCAGATAAACAAAACGGCAAATGCCATCAGGGAAATAATCTCAGCCTTGCAGTCAGATCATCCTCCCACGGTTCCAAAAGAAAAACATGGCCTCAAAGAACCATGGGAAGAACCGGAAGCCAGGTCAAATTTTCTTAAGAGTCCGGCCACCACAGGATCAGCAACACTGCGCCGAATCCTCATCACATTCCTGATAATTTCGGCATCCGCAGCATTGATATTTGCTCTCTCCAGATTTATCGGCAATCTGTCAGCAGCAGGAAGACTTGACAATAAATCAATTGCCGTTCTGCCCTTCGAAAATTTAGGCGCTGATGGAGATAATCTGTGGCTGGGAGATGCGCTCACCGAAGAGGTCATCTCGCAGCTGTGCAAAATAAACGACCTGGTAGTCCGGCCGAGAACCTCTGTCATGAAATACAGAACAGCAGCCAAATCAATACCGGATATTGGACAGGAACTCAGAACCAACTACATTATTGAGGGCAACTATCAGATTTTCAATGATATTGTAAGAATTACGGTGAAGCTTATCAATGTACGAATGGATGAACAGATCTGGAGCGATGTCTTTGAAGGCACATGGGATGCACTGCACGGGATGCAGACAGACATTGCCATCAAGACTGCTGCGATGCTTGAGGCCGTACTTACACCAGAAGAAAAGGCACGAATTGAGAAAAATCCTACCGGAAGCGCGGGTGCATACCAAGACTTTATGAAAGCTAATGTTCTGTCCGATAATGCACTCTATTACCTGCTGGCAGGAAACAAGTTTGTTGACTCGATCAGCTTTGCCGCCGCAATCTCAATGTATGACAAAGCGATAGACGAAGACCCCGATTTTGCCCTGGCCTATGCCAGGCGTGCCATTGCAAGATCCTGGGGTTACTACACCGGACAGCTGGATCCGTCTCATTCTGACAAATGCAAGGCTGATGCTGAAAGAGCCCTGGATCTGGAGAACGACCTGCCGGATGCCCGGGTGGCTCTTGGATTCTATAACTATTACTGCATCGAAGACTATCATGAAGCGCTCTCACAGTTCAGAATGGCCGCGGAGTTGGACCCGGCAAACTACCAGCCTCCCTTCTATATTGCCATGGTCTACCGCAAAATGGGTGAGTGGCAGAAGTCACAAGAGCTGCTAAGGAAAGTTATCACAGAAGAACCTCAGGATGCACTGGTACTTATCAATATCGGAACCTCCTATACCTTTATGCACAGCTTTGATACTGCCATTGCATTCTTCCGTCAGGCCATTGACGTCATGCCGGATTGGTCCGGACCATACATCAACCTGATAGAAACATACATATTAAGTGACGGAAATACAGCCAGGGCAAGAGAAGTGCTTGACACTCTCCAGGCAAGGACAGGTGCAGGTGATCACTATTATGAGACCCTCCTTGATCTTTATGATGGGAGATACAGGGATGCATTGAATGATTTGAGAGCATCATCGAACGACGATTTCGGGTTTCCGGGACTGAGACACCTTATGCACGGACTGGCATACAGCCTGTTGAACGATGAAAAGATGACAGTCATGTACTATGATTCCGCACTGGTACTTTATAAAATGCTGATACTGGATAATCCTGAAGATTACTATTCCTACAGTTGTTGCGGACTGGCATACGCCGGGCTGGGGAATTCTACCGATGCTGTCATTGCCGCGAAAACCGCGGTGCAGCTTGCCAGTGATGACAACATGGTAAAACAGGATATGATCACCAACCTGGCAAAAGTATTCACAATGACAGGAAATTATCCAGAGGCAATCCGGCAAATCGAGTACCTGATGACACATCCATCATGGTTTTCCCTTAAACTGATTGAGATTGATCCATCATGGAGAGGACTGTCAGAGGCTCCGGAGTTCAGGGCAATGTCAGCAAAGATGAGTCTAACAACCAAACCCCTTGAGTATTAACAAAAAAAACTAAAGTCATGACAAGAAGTGATGACAGGGAAATGTTCATACCATTCCCCAGACCGTTCCCGATGCATGCAATGCAGTATGTCACAGATGAGGACCTTAATCCTGCACAGCGAAGGCAAATTGTAACGTTGATACTTGATTATTTCAAGCAATGTGCCAGGGCAGAGGAAACGCTTGCTGATGGTATGATCAAAACGATAAACAATCTCGACAGCAAGCATTGACCTCTGCTTCGAATTCTGTTGTTCTTGTTGCCTTCGGAGAAGAAGAGAATCTGGGGGTGGGTTACCTTATGTCCGTTTTGAACGGAGCCGGAATCTCCTGCCGGATGATCGATTTCAGGTATGACAATGAAGAGATCCTGGCTGGCATCAGAAGAGATAACCCTGTTGTTGTGGGATTCTCCGTGATCTTTGAAATATATCTTGGTGAATTTGCCCAACTTGCTAAATATCTGAGAAAGTGTGGGATTGACTGTCACTTTACCGCCGGAGGCTACTATGCCAGCCTCTACCCCGAGGAGCTTTTCGGGATTATTCCGGAACTTGATTCCATAGTCAGGTTCGAGGGTGAATATACCTTCACTGAGCTGGTCAAATGCCTGATAAAAGGTTCCGACTGGAGAAAGGTGAATAACCTGGCATATCCAGAGAACGGGAAAATTATCAGGACACCCCTGCGGAAACCTGAAAATGATCTCGACATATTCCCTGTCCCTGTGAGACGACCTTTGAGAGAGTATGTGTCAGGCATTCGTTATGCCACCATACTCTCAGGCAGAGGATGCCTCTACAACTGTTCGTTCTGCAATACAAGAGAATACTACACGCAGGCCGGCGGGCCGGTTAAACGCATCAGAAGTCCCGGGATGGTGGTAAATGAGATGTACCGTTTATACTCCGAAAACAGATGCGGGGTTTTTATTTTCCTGGATGATGATACTCCGGTAAAAACTGCAGGAGGAAATCAATGGATTAAGTCGTTCTGCAGTGAACTTGAACGAAAAGGACTGTCGAACAGAGTAATGTGGAAGATAAACTGCAGGCCTGATGAGATTGAGCTTGAGACTTTTTCGTTGATGAAAAACCATGGGCTCTTTCTTGTGTTCATCGGGCTGGAGGACGGCACTGACGAAGGACTCAAAAGACTGAATAAGAAAATGACCGTGGCTTCAAGCCTGCGGGGTGT
>JAVEXM010000095.1:0-10083 GCA_034004025.1 Bacteroidales bacterium | reverse complement strand
GCCTCTTTTTCAATGAGGAAACCTGTCGTCTCTGTTACTGCTACCACTGAGTAGTTGAAGGTGTTCCTGTTGAAGACTGCTGACAGTCCCACCATCTCACCGGGAGTGATGATGCGCAGGTTATAGTCGCGGCCGTTTGTGCATTCGATATACTGCCTTGAATATCCGCTGACTATGAAAATGACATAGGAGGCAAATGCACCCTGCTTGGTGATGTTTTCACCGCGACGGAAGAGTATCTGCACACGACTGTCACGAACCAGCTCTGTCTCTTCTGTCGTCAGCTCAGAGAAACAGGGCAGAGTGATATCGCAGACAAAATCATTATCAGTATTGGTTATCGTTTTCATTTCCTGTGATGAAAAACAAATGTAAACAATAACGGCGTTTTAGAAATAAATAATCCTGTGATTACCACTCCTGACATCAGGGTGGCTCGGTTGATCCGTATCATTTTTTTAATTGTCCTGTTTCAATTTCATCAATGATGCATGAGTCTCCGTTCACATCATATGTCACTTTTCTCCGGATTATCTTTGCGGAAAATTTAATTTAAGCACCAATGAGAAGCAGAACAGAGACGACCTGGAAGGGTAATATGAAATTTGATGCAGAGGTTAGCGGGCACCACTTCATGATTGACGCCGACGAGAGTGTCGGAGGCGAAAATTCCGGTCCCCGGCCCAAGCCTCTGATGCTTGCGGCGCTGGCAGGATGCACAGGAATGGATGTGGTATCACTTCTGAAGAAGATGCGGCAGGAGATTGAATATTTCAATGTGGTGGTTGAGGGAGATACAACCGACGAACATCCGAAGACCTACTATAAGATAAACGTTATCTACGAATTCCGGGGAAAAGAGCTTGATATGGATAAGCTGGAGAAAGCTGTAAGTCTCTCTGAGGAGCGTTACTGCGGTGTATCGGCGGTCTATCGCAAGGCGGGGATAGAGATGACGCATGAAATTAAGATGGTCTGAGGCTCAGTCTTCAGTCCTCAGTCCTCAGTCAACAGTCTTCAGTTACGACCAAATAGTGAGTCTGCCGATTGAAGACTGGCACTACTCCCTCCTCCCTGCAATCCGGCTCCTTCGCTATCCCGACCTACCAGGTCGGGACTTAACGCTCGGCCCTCTATTGTCTATTGCCTTTTAAAGAGAATTAACCAGTAATCAAACAAATAAAAAAATGTTATACACGAATTTGAATCATGTCGAGAGTGCTGCGCAGCTCGAAAAAATCATCAGTGAGAATAAAAATGTAATGGTATGCTGCGGCAGGATGGGGCCTATGTGCATCCCCGTTTACGGTATCATGGAAGAGCTTGAACCGGAATATACCAATGTTAAGTTTTACGATATGGATTTTGACAATCCCGAGGCACAGGTGATCCGCTCGGCCCCGCTGACCAGGGGATTTATGGGGCTGCCCTACACCGTTTATTACAGGGACGGGAAGATGGTTCATGCCACCTCGAGTATCCAGAATATGTCGCAGGTAAAGAGCGTCCTCGACAACCACTTCGGTAATCACAAAGGCTGACATGACTGAGAACTCTCATTTTGACGTCATCGTTCTCGGGGGTGGTCCGGCGGGACTGACTGCTGCGATCTATCTCTCCCGTGCCAGGCTCAGGACATTGGTGCTGACTGAGGGTACGCCGGGCGGACAGATGACGTTGACCCATGAGATTGCCAACTACCCCGGCATTGAAAAGATCAACGGGTATATGCTCGGTTCTGTGATGAAGAAGCAGGCTACCTCCTTTGGCGCCATGGTGAAAGGGAACGTCGAAATCAGCTCATTCCAGCCTGAGGGTGCAACAAAGAGTGTAACCACCGCTGACGGGCTGACATACAGTTCTGATGCGTTGATACTGGCACCCGGAGGCCGGTCACGTTCTCTGGGTGTCCCCGGGGAGGATACGTTACGGGGCAGGGGCATCTCATACTGTGCCACCTGTGACGGCGACTTCTTCACGGGAAAGGAGATAGTGGTCGTCGGCGGAGGTAACTCGGCACTGGAGGAGGCTGTTTCGCTCACCAATTATGCCACCAGGGTAACGGTGGTCCATCAGTTTGACCACTTTCAGGCTTTTGAATATGCAGTGGAAGAGGCAAAGGCCAATCCTAGGATCAGCTTCATCATGTCATCAACAATCGACTCATTTTACGGCAGCGAGAAGCTTGAGGGGGTGAAGATCAGAAACCTGAAAACGGGTGATGTGAGCGACTTCAGAACTGACGGGGTGTTTATCTTCATAGGATACGTGCCCAATACAGAATCTCTGAAGGGTATCGTTGAGCTCAATGAGAAGGGTGAGATCATCACCGGCCCTGACATGTCGACCAATATTGAGGGCGTCTACGCTGCCGGTGATGCTGCCGTCAAGCGTTATCGCCAGGTGACCACGGCTGTGGCCGATGGTACGGTGGCGGCACTGGCTGCTGCCGATTACCTTCATTCACTTAAGAGAAAATAATTATGTAGGAAACAGCATGTTATGAAAACAGAAATCCGCGGAAAATTCATTTCATTAACACTGTGGTTTCTTAAGAGGAGAAAAAATTTACATATATACCTATGAAAATGAAAGGACTTATAATAGCACTTGTTGTGATAGCCCTGCTGGCAGTTCTGGTGATGCGTTCATACAATAAGATGAAAAACACACCGGCCGTGGCCGACAGCGACCTGATAGAACACCTTACAGCCCAGAACTTTGCGCACAAGACAAAGAGCGGGGTGGTGCTTGTTGACTTCTGGGCCGACTGGTGTATGCCGTGCAAGATGATGGCACCGATACTGAATGATGTGGCAGCAGCCACGGAGGATAAGGCTACCGTTTATAAGCTGAATGTTGACGAGCATCAGCAGATAGCTTCCAAATACGGTATCAGGAACATCCCCACCATGATTCTCTTCAGGGACGGCAAGGAGGTGGAGCGGATCATTGGTGTGAAGCAGAAGGATTACATTATCTCGAGCATAGATAAAGCTCAGCAGTGACGGCGTTGTTCTGTCGCCGGAGGTTTTAGAAGATCTTGTGTTAATTGGTTTGCAGGGCTGCCGGCAGTATATTATCTGCCGGCGCCCTTTTTTGCCATCTCATAGTCAGGAGCCACGAGCAGTTGATTGAACCGTGCCGAGGGCCTGATCCGGCCGAAAGAATCGACCCAGGCTTCCCTTGTCATTGAGTCCCAGTGGATGGCTCCGTGATAGTATTGTATGTTGTTGAAGATGCCCAGGGTGGCAAAAAGCAGGAAGGTTGTCATGACGGCCACACGGAGAAGGCGACGGCCGGCTTTAAAGGAGTGCGAGAGCAACGCGGCAGCAGCTACAGCCATCAGTGCGTAGCTGTCGATGAAGGCCCGCTGGCCGAATCCCCCGCCGTACCACCAGCACCACCACGAAAAGATGATATAGATGTTCAGGGGAACGAAGGCTGTGACAGCCAGGGCGTGGGGCGACCTCCTGATCCAGAGCGCAATAATTCCGGCGAATGAGATGATCATTAGCGGTGTATAGATGAAAAGCCCCTTTCGCCAGCTGAAGAGTCCCTTCACTATTGCCGGATCACCGAAAAAGAAACGTTCGTCACTTCCGTAGGAGAACCAGAACCAGTGACCGGTCATCTCCTTCCAGTATACCATTTGAGGCAGCCAGACTATCACTGCAATCACGGCCATGATAAGCAGCATCCTGTAGTCTCTTATGAGTGCGGTAGCCCTCTCCCTTATCTGGTTCCATGTGACCACTCCATACAGGAGAAAGAAGATTACGATGATGATGTTGGTAGGCCTGATGAGTGAAATCAATCCTGCCAGGAGCCCGAGCCTGACAGCCTGGCCGACACTGTGTTTTGCGTTCACACCCACGGGCTGTTCATGCCATCTCATCGAAAACCATATAAAAATAGTTATCAGCGCAAAGTTGTATACATGCGCCATCGTGCCCTGGAAGAGAGTGTACCAGTAGAGGTTGGTGCCAAAGGCGAAACCGGCCAGCACCAGTGCTGTTATTTTATCTGTGGCATGGGTGAGCAATATCTTTCGCAGATAGATCAGTCCTGTCAGCAGGAACAGCAGTGCGGAGAGAAGCAGGAAGAACTTGTACGGTTCACTGTAACCACCCGCATCAGCTCCGGAGACGAGGGCTGCCACATGTCCGGCAAGAAAGAAGGGGAGCCACAGTATGGAGAGTCCCATGGTCGTCTTGATGACATACTTGTCCCCGGGACCCTTCTCAGGCCAGACAAGCAGTTTATGAGGGCCCTCATAGCGGTCTGCAAAGCCCAGGGAGAGATCATGATATATGAAGGTTGCCGGGAGATATGCATAATAGCTGATTGCATCCCACTCAATGACCCGTCGCTCCTCTCTCCAGTGTTTCACGCTGAGTATATTGACTGTCATGAATATGCCAATGAACACAATGGTCAGGACCGACCGCCAGTCCCTTCCCTGCAGGCCATACCTAAAAAGGTTTCCGGTAATGGCAAGGCCGTCGCTAATTCTGATCTTCTTTCCCTCCTCCCGTTTTCTGGGCAGGTAGGTTACATCTGTTTCGCCGTAAGCTGTGTCTTTGTTCTGCAATGCCCTGAGCATCAGTTCAGTCTCAAATCCGAATCCTTTCTCCTTCAGGCTCAGCCTCCGGTAGAGCGCCTTGCTGAATAGTTTGTAGCCGCAGGTCAGGTCTGTAATTTTTCTTCCTGTCATCTGAGAGGCAACGGACGAGAGCAGCCTGTTTACGGTGACGGCGGGGCCGGCATGACCCGTGTAGCGTCTGCCGGTCCTGAACCGCGTTCCGCTCACGATATTTTTTCCCGCCACATGGTACTCCTCAAGCAGTGCCGGAATATCTGCGGGGTCGAGTTCGAGGTCAGCATCCTGCACAAGTATGGTATCACCCTTTGCCGCATCTATCCCTGCTGCTATTGCAGCACCCTTTCCGCCGTTGAGGTTGAGCCTGATTACCCTTATATCCGCTGATCCTCCGGCGAATTTTTCTGCCAGCTCAGGAGAGTCATCCGTCGAACAGTCGTCAACGATTATCACTTCAGCCTGACGGACGAAATCAGGCATCACGGTTTTGATGACCCTTTCCAGCGTCACGGTGATGGCGCCGGCTTCGTTGTACATCGGGATGATAATGCTCAGGTACAATGTTGGCTGGTTCAGGTTTCAGGATAAAGGTAAAGTTAGTACAGAAATGTAATCAGGCAATAGTTAATAGGCCACCTTCGCCAAGGCTTCGGCGGCTGGAAGCAGTAGGCAGTAGTGAAAGGAATTAAGAATTGAGAATTAAGAATTAAGAAATTGACTGTATGGCACTTAGGCCAATAATTCTAAGAACTTTACGGAATTTTGATGGGGAACGAGAGGGGGGAATGTGTGACAGGGGGTTTTGGATGTTCGATTTGAGTTGGCCGGCAATATGAAGCAAAAAAAGAGACCGGTCAGGGTCTCTCTTTCATTCAGCGTTGATGAGTGCTTATTTTTTTGCGGGTGCTGTCTCCAGGTTATCGCATACACCGTCATTATTTGCATCGACGAATGCGGGGCCTTTACCGTTAAAACGGCCTCTTCCAGGAGCGGTGCCGGTTGCACGGCCCATTCCTCTTCCCTGTCCTGCCATTGCTGCTCTTCCCTGTCCGTTTCTCGGGCCCTGTGCGAGTCCCTGTCCCTGGCCTGGTCCGCGGTTGGTGGCTGTCTGGTTGGCTCCTGCCGAGTAGGCCCTGCGGCCCGGTCTCGTTCCGTTGGTGTAATTGTCACAAACGCCGTCCTTGTCAGCATCGACATAAACGTTGCCAGCTGCACGGCCCCTGCCGATCTGCTCCGGATTTTGCTGTGCAGTCTGTGCCGTAGCTATTGCCGTCATTGCTATGAACGCTGCTACCGTTAAAAATAGTCTTGTTTTCATGTTTAATTGCTTTTCGTTATTACTTTTTTTGTTTGTTTCCTGTTTACAATTACTCTGATGAAAACAATCCGAAAAGGTTTAACGAAGATACGGAAAAAACAAAAAAAGTTTTTTCCTATAATCTGATATTTCTGAGTCTCAATGCATTCCAGACTACCGAGACAGAGCTGAAGCTCATGGCGGCAGCAGCGATCATCGGGTTCAGCAGCGGTCCGCCGAAAAGATGCAGGAGACCCATGGCCACCGGGATGCCGAGGATGTTATATATGAAAGCCCAGAAGAGATTCTGTTTGATGTTACGCATTGTGGCGCGGCTCAGCTTCAGTGTTGTGACGACATCGCGGAGGTCGCTCTTCATCAGCACCACATCTGCCGCCTCCATAGCCACATCCGTGCCGGAACCGATGGCAATTCCCACATCTGCAGTTGCGAGTGCAGGGGCGTCATTGATGCCATCGCCGACCATGATGACGCTTTGTCCGCTGTTCTTTATCTTCCTTATCTCACCTGCCTTGTCTCCTGGCAGTACACCTGCTATGACGTTACTTATGCCAGCCTCTTCTGCTATATGCTTTGCTGTCGCCTGGCTGTCGCCGGTGATCATCATCACCTCCAGGCCCATCCCGGTCATCTGTCTGACAGCCTCCGCGGAGTCCTCTCTTGTGGTATCGGCGACGGCTATCACTCCATGGCATTTGCCATCGACAGCCACGTAGAGTACTGTTTTGCCTGCCGAGGCAAGGGATTCTGCTGCCATCTCAGCTTCATCAGTGTCAATCTTTCGTTCTCTCATCAGCCGTTTGTTGCCGGCAAGGATGTGTCTCCCGCTGGCAAAGGCCTCCACACCGTATCCCGGCAATGCTGTAAACCTCTCCGGTGCTGTGGTGGTTATCCCGTTCTCTTCCGCATATTCTGTCACTGCCCCGGCAACAGGGTGCTCTGACCTCTTCTCTGCCGATGCTGCAAGTACCAGGAGCTCTTCCCTGTCGGAACCAGCAGCAGGGATGATGTCTGTGACCACATGCTTACCCGTCGTTATCGTGCCTGTCTTGTCGAGCACCACCACTGTTGCCTTGCGCGCTGTCTCGAGTGCTGCTCCGCTCTTTATGAATATACCCTGTCTGGCACCTCTGCCTGTGCCGACCATCACCGCTACCGGGGTGGCCAGTCCGAGAGCACAGGGGCATGCAATTATCAGCACTGAGATCAGGATTGTAAAGGCAAGCCTGAAATCGCCCGTACCTATAAGCCAGGCTGATGCTGACAGCAGGGCAAGCAGCATCACCACCGGGACGAAGATACCCGATATCCTGTCAGCAAGCCTCGCTATTGGCGCCTTTGATCCCTGTGCCTCTTCAACCAGTTTTACGATCTGTGCCAGGGTGGTGGCGCTACCGACACGTGTTGCGCGGTAGGTAACGGAACCGTTGATGTTGATGCTGGCACCTGTGACCTCTGAGCCGCTGCTCTTCTCCACAGGCGTGCTCTCGCCGGTCAGCATCGACTCGTCCGCTGAGGTTTCTCCTTCAGTGATGATACCGTCAACCGGAAACCGTTCGCCGGGCCTGACGATGAGAAGGTCACCCTCAAGTACCTTTGCTGCCGGCACTCTCTTTTCCTTACCGTCACGGAGGACTGTGGCCAGAGCAGGAGCGAGGGAGAGGAGCTCCCTGATGGCACTGCCGGCCTTCGACCTGGATCGCGATTCCAGGTATCGTCCCGTCAGTATCAGCGTTATGATGGTTGCCGCCGATTCAAAATAGAGGTTATGGACGTAGTGGCTGTCGCCCCCTGCAATGCGGAATGTGGCATATATGCTGTATAGATAGGCAGCGGCTGTGCCCATGGCTACCAGGGTATCCATACCAGGATTACCCTTCAGCAGGGTCTTCGTTCCGGCCGTATAGAAGTGGCGGCCTGTTACTATGACTCCGGTAGCCAGAGTAAACTGCAAGAGGGCAAATACAAGGGGGTTTGCTCCGGGGTCTGTGAACGCCGGCAGTTTGACTCCCGCCATGGCTGCCATGGCTACTGTCAGAAGGGGTATCGTGAAGATGAGTGAGCAGATTAGCCTTGTCTTCAGCTTTTCGGTCTCCGAGCGCCTGGCCCTGCGTTCCTTCTCGTCATCAATGGCCCTGTAGCCTGCCCTGGTGACGGCATCGATGATCTGGTCAGGGGATGTACGCTTATCGTCAAATTTCACCGTCAGTCGCTCCGTTGCCAGGTTTACACTGGCAAAAGATATACCGTCAACCTTTGCGGCAGCCTTCTCTACATGAGCTGCACACGATGCACAGTTCATCCCCTCTATGGCAAACGATTTATCGGTCATGATTTGAAGTCCTTTTATTAATAAACAAAGCTGGCGATAAAACGTTTACCTCCGACCGGTTTTCGTTCAACCAAACTGATGGGATGTGGTCTTGCAGGGTTGCGGAATCATTGAACCTTCATGCGGGTTCATGATTATTTGTTAAAAATCATTCAAGGAGAAATCCCGCATTGAAATGTTATAACTATTTTGGCAACTCGTAAATAACCAATGGCAGCAATACTACTGGTACTTTTCTTTCTCCTGTTCCCCCTGCTTATTCTGCGCCTGTGCCACAGGTATAGTTTTCTCAGCAAGATCGGGGCTGTGGTGATGGCATATGTGGTTGGTTTTGTGATCGGAAACCTGGGCCTGCTGCCGATGATCGAAGGTCATGCCAGGGTGCAGGAGCTTTTGACGACACTGACGATTCCCGTTGCGATCCCTCTGCTGCTTTTCTCGATGGATATAAAGAAATGGACCCAGATAGCCGGGAAAACATTTCTCTCACTGCTCTTTGCCCTGGCTGCAGTAATTCTGGCAGTAGTAGCCGGTTTTTTCATTTTCCGGAACCAGGGTATAGAGAACCTGTGGGATGTGTCAGGGATGATGGTTGGCCTTTATACCGGCAGCACACCCAATCTGGCGTCAATACAAACCGCGCTGGGTGCTGATGAAACTACCTATATGGTCATTGTGACCTATGACCTTGTTATAGGGGCCTTTCATCTACTGTTTGTCATGACCGTGGCGCAGCGCATCCTTCTCCTGTTCCTGCCGGGATACTCATACATTGACCGTGCTACGGGCAATGGCGGCGGACCTGAAGATGAGGATCCTTACTGGGGCCTTCTGAAAAAGAGGAGGGTGGTCCCACTGATGAAAGCGTTTGGTATCTCCATTCTGATCTTCGGCATTGGAGGAGCAGCATCACTCCTTGTTCCGGAATCGTCGCAGATGGCCGTTGTCATACTGGCTATAACTACACTGGGTATCGTTGCCTCGCTGATCCCGGCTGTCAAGAAGCTGGATAAGTCGTTCGAGCTGGGTATGTATCTGATTTTGATATTCTGCATGGTCATTGCCTCAAGGGCAGATCTCAGGAACATCGACCTTGTCGCCATGATGATCGCCGCCTATGTGGCCTTCGTGGTATTCGGATCGATGATCATCCAGGCTTTCCTGTCGTGGATCTTCAGGATAGATGCTGATACCTATATAATAACATCCACGGCAATGATAACCAATCCTGCCGTTGTTCTTGCTGTTGCCGGTGCTCTCAGGAACCGGGAGATAGTATTTTCAGGTTTGTCGGTATCGATAATAGGACTGGCGGTGGGCAACTACCTGGGAATCTTCCTGGCATGGTTGCTGGAGATGATCTGAAAGACACGGTCCTTGATCGCTACCAGTGAGACAGGTGAATAGATGCCGGCACAGAAGAAACAGGTGCTCAGATGTCGGCATAGAAGAAATCGGTGAATAGAAGTCGGTACTGAAGAAACAGGTTCTTGTAAGTCGGGACTGATGAACCCGGTGCAGAGATCCCTCAGATAGTCATTATCATGTCGAAGAGGATACCTGGGGAGTTCTCCTTAAGTCTGTCAATCATGCTCTGTTCCCGTGCAAAAAGGTACATCTCGCTTTTGACCGATACCCCGGTAAATCTCTTCATAATGCTGAATACCGGGTCATTCTCCTGTGCGTAGAGCATGATCAGGGTATACTCGGAGCCCATGCTGATGTTGTTGGCATGCCTGAAAAGAGTGTCAAGGGCTTCAGGGCAATCATTATGGGCATAGAGCAAAAGTGAACGTTGCCGCAGAGGCTCATTGAGTCTTATCGGATGGG
>JAVEXM010000094.1:0-10146 GCA_034004025.1 Bacteroidales bacterium | reverse complement strand
AACCCCGGCCTCCTTCAGGTATATACCTCAATAGAGCCTGACCTGCTTCAGCTGACAGAGGATGTGGTGCTTAACCGCAGGAAGGATGCCACCGACAGGCTGCTGCAGTATGCCTCGGGAATGAAGGAGGAGAAGCAGGAGGAGAGCACAAAACGACTGGAGTGGAGGGATGCCGATGTGGTGAGCCGCATTAAGCATGCGCTGGTAAACGGCATTGACACTTTCATCGAGGAGGACGTTGAGGAGGCACGGCCACAGTACGATAGGGCGCTTAGAGTGATAGAGGGGCCGCTGATGGACGGCATGAACGAGGTGGGCGACCTGTTCGGGTCGGGACGCATGTTTCTGCCGCAGGTGGTCAAGAGCGCCAGGGTGATGAAGAAGGCCGTGGCACGCCTGACACCGTACATAGAGGCGGAGATGAAGAGCGGCGAGGCATCATCGGCCGGAAAGGTGCTGCTGGCAACGGTCAAGGGCGACGTGCATGACATAGGGAAGAACATCGTGGGAGTGATACTCTCATGCAATAACTACGAGGTGATAGACCTCGGTGTGATGGTGCCCGCCGAGAAGATACTGGAGGCAGCTGAAAAAGAGAAGGTCGACTTCATCGGGCTGTCAGGACTGATAACGCCGTCGCTTGAGGAGATGGTGCATATAGCATCGCTGATGGAAGAGCGCGGCATGAAGACACCCCTGCTGATCGGCGGGGCCACAACCTCGGAGATACATACCGCGGTCAGGATAGCACCGGTATACTCATACAGTGCTGTCTATGTGAAGGATGCATCGAGGGCTGTGCCCGTGATGTCCGGACTGGCGGCGGAGGACGGCTCCCTGGGCGTGTCGCTGAAGGAGAAGTATGAAAAGATGCGACGTGATCATGAAGCCTCAAGGAAGGAGAAGAAGCTGGTGACGCTGAGGACAGCAAGAGAGAACGGGCTGCGCACCCTGACCCCTATGCCGGCACCGGCTAAACCGGGAGTGATTAACTCCGGGCCGGTGAGCCTGCGGACGCTCGCGGAGTATATCGACTGGACATTCTTCTTCTTCGCATGGAAGATCAACGGCAAGTATCCGGATATATTCAATGATCCCGTAAAGGGCGCCGAGGCTAAAAAGTTGTATGATGATGCCCTGGCGATGATTGAGAGGATAATTGATGAGGAGCTGATGGTTGCCGAGGCCCTGTCGGGCATCTTCCCGGCGGAGCGTCACGGTGATGATGTGAGGCTGATTACCGGTGAGGTCACCGGTACCGGCACGGGTGAAGCCGGCGGATTTGGCAGAGGCACGGGCGACTCTGGTTCCGGCCCTGACAGTTCCGGCACCGGCGAGGCGTGGCTTCGCTTCCTGCGCAACCAGGAGGAGAAGGAGGCTAAACATCATAACCTTTGCCTGGCCGATTTCGTGGCCGAAAAAAATGACTACGCGGGTCTCTTCGTGGTGACGGTGAAGACCGTTGAGAAGCTGCCTGCCGGTATTGCAGGCGACGACTACCATACGATCATGTTGAGGATACTGGCGGACCGCTTTGCCGAGGCTGCCGCCGAGTGGCTGCACCGCGAGATACGTGTGAACCACTGGGGCTATGCGGCCGGAGAGACACTTACGGCTGCGGAGATGTTCAAGGTGAAGTACCAGGGTATAAGGCCGGCACCGGGCTATCCTGCCTGTCCCGACCATACCGGCAAGCAGGTGATCTTTGACCTTCTCAGGGCGCCGGAGACGATAGGCGTCACACTGACGGAAAGTTACGTGATGGTGCCCGTCTCTTCGGTGTGCGGTTACATCTTTTCATCCCCGGAATCGTCATATTTCAACGTGGGCACAATAGGAAGGGACCAGCTTGAGGATTATGCGACACGGTGCGGGATGACCGTTGAGGAGGCTGCAAGATGGCTGGCACCGAATCTTTAGATTTGCATTATGAAAGGACCTACAGTCATTGATCTGATAAACGGCTCGAAGAGGCCGCTCTTCACCTTTGAGCTGCTGCCGCCGCTGAAGGGGCACAGCATCGAGCGTATTTACAACACCATCGAGGGATTGCTTGAGTATTCACCGGCATATATCAACTTCACCTCGCACCGCAATGAGGTGGTGCTGGCGGAGAGGCCTGACGGGCTGCTGGAGAGGCGCACGACGCGCAAGAGGCCAGGAACCATTGCCCTTGCTGCCGCGGTGAAGTACAAGTATAATGTAAACGTGGTGCCGCACATCCTCTGCGGCGGCTTCTCGAAGGAGGAGACTGAGAACGCGCTGATAGAGATGAACTTCCTGGGTATCAATGATGTGCTTGCCCTTCGCGGCGATCCTCCCAGGGGCAGCCGTGTCTTTATCCCCGATCCCGGAGGCCACAGGAACACTAATGAGCTGGTGCAGCAGATAACCGATATGAACAGGGGCCATTACCTGGACCCGGATCTGAAGAACACTGCCGCCACATCATTCTGCATAGGCGTGGCCGGTTATCCCGAAAAACATTTCGAGGCTCCGAACATGAAGAGCGACATGGCCAACCTGAAGCGCAAGGTGGATGCGGGAGCGTGTTACATCGTCACACAGATGTTTTTCGACAATGAGAGATTCTATGCCTTCCGTGACGCCCTGCGCGCCATTGGGGTGACGGTCCCGCTGATACCGGGCATCAAGCCGGTCTCGGCAATGACCGACGTGAATCTTTTACCGCAGACCTTCCATATAGACATGCCCGAGGAACTGGTGCATCAGCTGTCAAAATGCCGCAGTGATGATGAGGCGAGGGAGGTAGGTATTGAGTGGGCGGCGGAGCAGAGTAGTGACCTCCTTAAAAACGAAGTGCCGGGGATACATTATTATACCCTCGGCAGATCGGATAACATTGCGCGAATTGTCAAGGCCTCATTCTAGAGGCTGAAAGCCTTTTTTATTGCTGCTACCCTGTTGAGTTCTTCCCACTTGAAGAGGGTGACTTTCAGGGTCCTGTCCGGCTTCTCGTTGAATGACCGGAAGGTCTTCTCCACGGTGACGGGCGTGCGGCCCATGTGACCGTAGGCGGCCGTTTCGAGGTATATCGGCTTGCGCAGTCCGTACTCCTTCTCTATCATCGCCGGACGCAGGTCGAACATTTTGCTGATCATATCTGCAATCTGACTGTCACTCTGCTTCACCTTCGAGGTGCCGAAGGTGTTCACATAGATGCCTACCGGCTGTGCCACGCCGATGGCGTATGATACCTGTACGAGCATCTCGCGTGCGACACCGGCGGCAACCATATTCTTGGCTATATGCCTGGCGGCGTATGCTGCCGAGCGGTCTACCTTGGAGGGGTCCTTGCCTGAGAAGGCGCCACCGCCGTGTGCACCGCGGCCGCCGTAGGTGTCGACGATGATCTTGCGTCCCGTCAGTCCGCTGTCGCCGTGAGGCCCGCCGATGACAAACTTGCCCGTCGGGTTGACATGATAAATGATCTTCCCGTCAAAGAGTTTTTGTACATCCTTGCCCAGCTTTGCCTTCACCCTCGGGACCAGAATGTTGATCACATCTTTTTTTATAGTCTCCAGCATCTTCTTCTCGTCTTTGTCGAAGTCGTCATGCTGTGTTGATACCACTATGGTATGGACCCTCTTCGGTGTGCCGTCATCATTGTATTCGATGGTGACCTGCGACTTGGAGTCGGGCCTGAGGTATTTCATCTGCTTCCCCTCGCGCCTTATCTCTGCTAGCTGGTAGACAAGCTCGTGTGCTATGTCGAGAGAGAGAGGGAGGTAGTTATCGGTCTCATTGACGGCATAGCCGAACATCATTCCCTGGTCGCCTGCGCCCTGGTCCTCTTTCTTCTGGCGGACGACGCCCTGGGTTATGTCGGGCGACTGTTCATGGATGGCAGAGAAGACACCGCAGGAGTTGCCGTCGAACATATATTCGGCCCTGGTGTAGCCAATCCTGTTGATTACATCGCGAATTACGGTTTGAACGTCGATGTAAGTTTTGGTTTTGACCTCGCCGGCCACAACCACCTGTCCGGTGGTGACGAGGGTTTCGCATGCGACTTTTGAGTCGGGGTCCCATGCCAGGAAGTTGTCAAGAAGTGCGTCGGAGATCTGGTCGGCGACCTTGTCGGGGTGCCCTTCTGATACGGATTCAGAGGTAAATAAATAGCTCATTTGTTAATTTTTTAAGTTTAACAATGGCAGGGACGGATTGTTGGAAGGCAGCGGCGTGAAAACCGTTTTAGCATTTTTTTCCGTGGTTGCAATCAGTGCAAATCTGTCCACCTGTCGTATAACAGCACAAAGATATATATAATCAGGGAATAGGCAATAGCCAGTCGGTAGCCGGCAGTCGGCAATAGGCAGTCAGCAGTCGTGGCTGAAGCCTGAGGGCTGAAGACTGTAGACTGGAAACTATTTTCCGGTCAGCTGGCGGAAGGTCTCCTCGAGGCGGGCGCCGGCGAGGGAGGAGATCTCATCGATGGGGCCGTCGGCCACCACATGACCGTGGTCAATGATGATAACCCGGCTGCAGATGGCCTCCACCTCCTGCATGATATGGGTTGAGAGCATCACGGTCTTTTCCTTACCGGCCTCGGAGATGAGGTTGCGGATCTCCGCTATCTGGTTGGGGTCGAGGCCGGTGGTGGCTTCGTCGAGGATCAGCACCTGCGGGTCATGGATCAGCGCCTGTGCCAGTCCCACCCGCTGCCGGTAGCCCTTGGAGAGGGCCCCGATCTTCTTCCCCTGCTCGGGGGCCAGTCCCGTCCGCTCAACTACCGAGTCGACGGCACTCCTCGCCCTGCCGCCGAGCCGGTAGATGTCTGCAACGTACCCGAGGTACTCCCTTACATACATGTCAAGATAAAGAGGATTGTTTTCAGGGAGATACCCTATGAGCTTCTTCATCTCCGTGGCATCCGGTCCTGACGGCAGTCCGCATACCGTCACAGTGCCGGCATCGGCACGGAAATAACCGGTGATGATCTTCATCATGGTCGACTTGCCGGCACCGTTGGGGCCGATGAAACCTACAATCTCACCGGCGGGGATGGCAAAGGAAACGTCATCAAGGGCTTTTTGGGAGCCGTAGTGTTTCGTGATGTTACTGACAACAATGGACATTTAGGATTTGCGATTTACGTTTTTGACTGCCGCCCCGATCCGCCAGCTGGCGGATGCGTGATTGAGACTCCTCCTGCGTCGACACTTCAAACTACCGACTGCTGACTGCCGACTGCCGACTGAGGACTGAGTACATCACTACTGCCTACCCGTACATGAACTGCCCGAGGTTGGCAAAGGCCGATGTCGGATTCACGCAGCATACAGGTATCTTGGAGCTGTTGGCAATGATCTCCTGCTCCTTGGCCCCTATTACGTAATCTGCAAAGGTGATATCCTTGGTGGTCATTATCAGGATGAGGTCAGCCTTTGTCTCGTTGGCTGTCGCCAGGGTCCTTTCGGCCAGCTTGTCAGAGGGCA
Source organism: Bacteroidales bacterium (assembly GCA_034004025.1). GTDB lineage: Bacteria > Bacteroidota > Bacteroidia > Bacteroidales > VadinHA17 > SR-FBR-E99. The sequence continues at coordinate 4,687 of JAVEXM010000094.1, read as the reverse complement.
CCTCTGATATCTCGTATTCTATGTTATTCTGAATGAGCATCCTCACCGCATAGTTGAGATTCAGGTTGGCCTTCTTGGCAAGAGACTCATCCTTGCGGGTGGCCTTCAGGATATGGATCTTCGAATCGAAGTATTTGCCCATGAAGATGGCCATTGAGAGTTTCTCCTTCTCCTCTGCCCGCCAGTCGATTGGACATACAATATTGTGATACCGTTCCTGGTCGTCAGGCGGTGCCTGTACCACAATATAGGGTACCTTCGACTTGGCTATGACCTTCAGCGCCCAGCTGCCGGTGATCTTCTGCATGCCGCTCATGCCGTGTGTTCCCATCACCACCAGTGATGCTCCGCGGTCATTGACAAACTCCGGGATCTGCTTGAAGATGGTACCGCGCTGCACGTGCGTCTTCACCTTTACGCCGTATTGGCGCTCCACCTCGTTGCCCTTGATGTTCATGGCAGCCTGCTTGGCCTTGATACCCCCTTCGGTGGTTATCTTCTCAACAATGTGCAGAAGGCAGATATCATTGTGTGTCATACGTGATATCTTGATGGCATGCTGCAATGCATAATCCGTCACCGGAGTGAAATCCCATGGCACTACAATTATCTTGCTGTCGACTTCCATAATGTTCGCGTTTACCGTTATAAGAAGTAAAATTACCTTTTTTACATGACTAATCAAATAGCTGAATATCCATAGAAAAACGGGCGGAGATGGCGAAAAATTGCTTTTGTGCACAAAAACAGTGCCATTTGTCAATTCTTCATTCCGCCAAGATCAACAAAATGCTATTTTTGTGAGTGTATAGGATAAAGGTATTCATGAAGAGGAAAAGAGTAAAGGAGTTGCTTGCCGGCCAGGCCGCCGGAGAGAAGGTGCTTGTCAAGGGTTGGGTCAGGACGAAGAGAGAGATCAAGAATGTTGCATTCGTGGCGCTGAACGACGGTTCAACCATCAACAACATACAGATTGTCATTGACATAAATGTTTTCCCGTCAGAGTTGCTCAGGGATATCACCACCGGGTCAAGCCTTGCTGTCACCGGCACCCTCGTTCCATCACAGGGTAAGGGTCAGAGTGTGGAGATCACCGCATCAGAGATCACCCTTTACGGCAGGTGTGATCCGGAGACATATCCTCTTCAGAAGAAGGGCCATTCGATGGAGTTCCTCCGCGAGATAGCCCATCTCCGTTTCCGCACCAACACTTTCGGGGCGGTGATGCGGATACGGCACTCCATGTCCTTCGCCGTGCACAAGTACTTCAATGACAGGGGCTTTTACTACCTCCATACTCCTATCATCACCGGCAGTGACGCCGAAGGCGCAGGTGAGATGTTCCACGTCACCACCCTCGACCTGGATAACATACCCCGCACAAAGGAGGGGATGGTGGATTATGAGAGGGATTTCTTCGGCAAGCCTACCAACCTGACCGTCTCCGGCCAGCTTGAGGGCGAGCTGGGGGCCCTGGCGCTCGGAGAGATATATACCTTCGGTCCTACCTTCCGTGCCGAGAACTCCAACACTCCGCGCCACCTTGCCGAGTTCTGGATGATAGAGCCGGAGATGGCCTTCTGGGACATCACTGACAACATGGACCTGGGGGAGGATTTTACCAAATACCTTATAAGGTATGCTCTTGACAACTGCCGGGAGGATCTTGAGTTCCTCAACAAGATGATAGACAATGCTCTGATAGAGAGGCTGGAGTTCGTGCTGGCCAACAGCTACATGAGGCTGACCTATACCGAGGCGGTGGAGATACTGGAGAAGGCCGGCCGCAAATGGGAGTATCCCGTGGGCTGGGGTCGCGACCTGCAGGCTGAACATGAGCGTTATCTTGTGGAGACACATTTCAGGAGGCCGGTGATACTCACTGACTACCCCAGTAGCATCAAGGCCTTTTATATGAAGCAGAATGATGATGGCAAGACGGTGAGAGCCATGGATGTGCTCTTCCCCGGCATCGGAGAGATCATTGGGGGTTCGCAGAGAGAGGAGGAGCTGGAGAGGCTGACCGCAAGGATTGAGGAGCTGGGACTGCCGCTGAAGGATCTGTGGTGGTATCTTGACACCAGGCGGTTTGGCACGGCGCCCCACTCAGGCTTCGGCCTGGGCTTCGAGCGCCTGATACTATTCATGACCGGCATGTCGAACATCCGCGATGTGATACCTTTCCCGCGCACACCGCGTAATGCTGAGTTTTAAGGTTTTTCAGACAAGTGGCAATGCTCGACCAGAAATTACAACAGAAACTGCTCCAGAAGCTTTCCCCTCAGCAGATCCAGATGATCAAGCTGCTGGAGGTGCCTGCCATGCAGATGGAGCAGCGTATCAAGAAGGAGCTGGAGGAGAACCCCGCACTTGAGGAGGGTCCTGATGAGGATGATGTCAGGGCTGAACAGGAGGATGATATCGATGATGAACAGGAGCAGAGGGATCAGGATGAGTTTAGCCTCGACGATTACCTCAATGATGAGGACATACCCGACTACCGGCTGCAGGTAAACAATACCTCGAAGGATGACGACCGCAGGGACCAGATACCCTATGCATCGGGGTCAACATTCCACGAGAACCTTACCTCGCAGTTCAACCTAAGGACCGACACAGAGCGCGAGGAGATACTTGGGGAATACATTATTGGCAACATCGATGACGACGGTTACCTCCGCCGTGAGGTCGATAACATGGTTGATGACCTTGCCTTCCTGCAGAATATCAAAACCGATGAGGAGGAGCTCAATGCCATCCTGAAGATCATACAGGACCTTGAGCCGGCGGGTGTCGGGGCACGTGACCTGAGGGAGTGCCTGCTGCTCCAGATAGAGCGGAAGGACCAGTCGGTGCCAGCCGTGGCTCTCACCCGGACAGTGCTTACGGATTTCTTCGAGGAGTTCTCAAGGAGGCATTACGAAAAAATAATGGCAAAGCTGATGATCAGCGAGGAGGAGATGAAGGGTGTCATTGATGAGGTGCTGAAGCTCAATCCAAAACCCGGTGGAGTGGTAGGCGATCCCTTCAGCCGGTCAGCGCAGCAGATCATCCCCGACTTTATCCTTGATCAGACTGACGAGGGACTGGAGCTGAGCCTGAACAACCGGAACATACCCGAGCTGAGGATAAGCAGGGGGTACAGTGATATGCTCGAAACCTACTCGCGCGACAAAGCTGCGGGGAAGCATAACCGTGATGCCATAATGTTCGTCAAGCAGAAGCTGGACTCTGCAAAGTGGTTCATCGATGCCATGAGGCAGAGGCAAAACACGCTGTTGCTGACCATGAATGCCATACTGGAGTACCAGAAAGAGTATTTTGAGGAGGGTGACGACACCAGGCTGAGGCCCATGATACTGAAGGATGTGGCGGAGATGACAGGGCTTGACATCTCCACCATATCGCGGGTGGCCAACAGCAAATACATACAGACGCACTTCGGCATCTATCCGCTGAAGTTCTTCTTTTCCGAGGGGATGCAGACCGATGCCGGCGACGAGGTCTCTACCAGGGAGATAAAGAGGATACTCCAGGAGTGCCTCAGCAATGAGGACAAGCGCAAGCCGCTGACCGACGAGAAGCTGACGAAGATACTGCAGGATAAGGGATACCAGATCGCCAGGCGTACGGTGGCCAAATACCGTGAACAGCTGAATATTCCTGTCGCCAGGATGCGAAAGGAGATAACAGGATGAACGGGCAAATAGCATGATCCGAAAGAAGATAACAGGATGAGGAGGGAATTTGCAGGATGAGGAAGGAGATAACAGGATGAGGAGGATGTCACTATGAACACATCCGGTAAGTCGAGGCTGACAACAGCAGCAGAGGTGCTGTCGGTTGCCTTTCACCCGATATTCATGCCGCTGTACGGACTGCTGATAATTTACAGCTCTCCCACACTGCTCTCATTCATCCCGTCGGGACTGAAGAGGATGATCTTCATTCTTGCAGTGACAAACAACGTGATGCTGCCGCTGGCGCTGGCTGCCGTGCTCTGGGCCAGGGGAGCAATAACTACATTCAATGCCCGTGACCGCAATGAGAGAGTGCTGCTTCTCTCCTTCGCGTTGCTGATGTACACCCTCTCGGCCGGGCTGCTGATGAAGATGCAGGTGCCGCTGCTCTTCAGGGCCTATTTCATCTCGCTGGCCATTGTAACGCTCATCTCGTTGGTGATCACCTCGTTCTACATGATATCGCTCCATGCAGCCGGCATCGGGGGATTGATTGCACTGATTGTTTTCATGATACTTCTATATGACATACGCACGGTATGGCAGCTGGTTACGGTGACCCTGGTAGGAGGGGCTGTCATGTCGTCAAGGCTGTATCTCAACGGCCACACCCCCACGGAGGTATGGACCGGTCTCTTCACAGGTGCGGCGACAATGGCGGTCTCACTGCTCTTCCTTCTCAGGTAGCATATCCAGGGCCTTCTTAAGGAGAGGGGCGGGGTCGGGCAGTACCGCTTCGGCATGTGTTGTTTTGTTGGCGGGCGGGGCAGCATCGGGCAGCTCTGCCGGCGCTTCAGCTGTGCTTCTGTGCAGCAGGAGTGATGGCGGCCTGATATCTCTCTGGCTGACGGTCACAAAGCCCATGCGACCGTTGAGATACCTGCCGAGATACTCCTGTTCCGTCTGGCCGGGAGTGGGTATGAGGATCGCGCCTCGGCCCAGTGACG
>JAVEXM010000093.1:9141-11118 GCA_034004025.1 Bacteroidales bacterium | reverse complement strand
CAGAAACCCTGTCGAGGCGTTGAGGTACGAGTAGTCGCAGGAATTGTTATTCATCACCCGTTTCGTGGGGTCGGGATCATGTCCTGGGAAGATTACTCCCCTGCCACCTTTGGCGTCGGGGTCGTGATCCTGGTTCGGGAGGTGACTATAAGAAATAGCCTGTCGCTTGTTTCACTCAACTCAGGCAATTCATGGCGAACAAGATTACTCCCCCGCCACCTTTGGCGTCGGGGTCGTGATCACAAATTGGGGATGACTATAAGAAAAGCCTCTCACTCGCTTCGCTCGACTCAGGCAATTCATGGCGAACAAGATTACTCCCCCGCCACCTTTGGTATCGGGGTCGTGATCCTGGTTCGGGAGGTGACTATAAGAAATAGCCTGTCGCTTGTTTCACTCGACTCAGGCAATTCATGGCGAACAAGATTACTCCCCCGCCACCTTTGGCGTCGGGGTCGTGATCACAAATTGGGGATGACTATAAGAAAAGCCTCTCACTCGCTTCGCTCGTTTCAGCCTTTCTTTTTTCAGCTGCTCCTCAAAGCAAGCTTTGGTCGCACCGGAAAAAAGAAAGCCTCCTCTGCTTTCTGCAGAGGGAGGCTTTTCTTATGTCGGGGTAGTGTGATTCGAACACACGACCCTCTGGTCCCAAACCAGATGCGCTAACCGGACTGCGCTATACCCCGAATATTTGTAACGTGTGTAAAGAACTCAACTGCTGCCGGGAGCGGATTACGCTATACCCCGAAAACGATCTGCAAAAGTAGAAAAAATTATGATTACATTTCGGGTATGTTAAAGATAAATGTCATATCTGACGGTCGGACCGCAACAGTGACAGGGGAGAGGGGTACCTCGTTGCTCGATATCCTGAGGCGCGGAGGATATGAGGTCTATGCCGCCTGCGGAGGCAAGGGCAGATGCGGCAAGTGTACAGTGCAGGTGAAGGGAGAAGGCCCGGTGCTCTCATGCTCCTGGTATCCTGATCGTGATATTGAGGTCATCCTTCCCGATAAAAGGGAGATAAACATACTGACCGGTCAGACTGAGCATCTATTTGACCTGCCTTATGATGAGGGACGTTACAGTAACCTCACCCCGCAACCATACGGTGTGGCCGTGGATATCGGCACAACAACGGTGGTACTCTATTTTATCGAGATGGTCACGGGGCGACTTGCAAAGATTGCATCTCTGCTCAATCCTCAGGCAGCATACGGCGCGGACGTTATAACAAGAATAACATGGTGCCAGTCGAATGAGAACGGACTGCAGGAGCTGCAAAAAGCTATAGTGGGGGCTCTTAACGTGGAGATCCGGAAATTCGTAGCTGCCAGGAATCTGAGTGCGGAAAACATTGAAAGAGTTGTAATTGCAGGGAACACCACGATGCTACACATACTCCTCGGTGAAGATCCTGTCCCTATTGCCCTCGCACCCTTCAGACCCAGGTTCACAGAGAGCCAGAGACGAACCGGTGCCGACACCGGACTGGCAGGGAATGGCAGGGCCGAAGTGGTGACACTGCCCTCTCTCTCTGCCTTCGTCGGGGCTGACATCATAGCCGGACTGGCAGCCCTGAATGTCAGAGAGAAGAATTACCTGTTCCTGGATATCGGGACTAACGGCGAGATAGCCCTGATAACCGGCGATGAGATAGTCGCCTGCGCTGCTGCTGCCGGCCCGGCATTTGAAGGTGCGAGCCTCACATGCGGCATGAGCGCCCGGACAGGAGCCGTATCGTCATTTGCCAGTCCGGGTGAGTACAGGGTCATTGGCAACACCCAGCCCTCGGGTATTTGCGGATCGGGAATAGTGGATATCGTGGCCTGGTTGACGGCAAACAGCATCATAGATGAGACGGGTTACATGCAAGCCGACTTTATAATAGATTCCGGAAACAATGTCCGCGTGACACAGAAGGATATACGTGAGATACAGCTCGCCAAATCTGCCATCTACTCGGGAATGAAAATA
>JAVEXM010000093.1:0-9041 GCA_034004025.1 Bacteroidales bacterium | reverse complement strand
CCGGGCACAAATGAAGATATAAAAGAGTTCTGTGACAACAAATACGGTGTTACCTTCCCGATGATGGCTAAGATCTCTGTCAAGGGGAACGACATTCATCCGCTTTACAAATGGCTGACAAGCAAGTCGGCCAACGGTGTGCTGGACTCCGATGTGGCATGGAACTTCCAGAAGTATCTCATTGATGAGAACGGTAATTTGGTTGGCTTTCTTAAGCCTGCCGTCAAGCCTCTCTCAGACGAGGTGGTGATGTGGGTGACCAAGGGGCGGTTCACCCAGGCGAAGTAGAGGGGATATTTCAGTAAGATGCCGCCCGGCATTCCCGGCCGGCATTTTCGTTTGAGTCAGAAGGCCCGTTCTCAAAAAGGTGCATGGCCTCCAGAACATTTTGTTTAACGGATTGTTCTACATAAAAACAATAAGTCATGGCAGATCTGAGAACAAATTACATGGGTCTTGAACTGAAGAACCCTATCATTGCAGGTGCCAGCAACCTGTCGACTGAGATTCAGAACCTGAAAAAGCTTGAGGAGGCCGGTGTTGCCGCAGTGATCTATAAGTCGCTGTTCGAGGAACAGGTTTCGCTTGAGAACCTTGAGCTGTATGAGCGCAAAACAGAGTATGAAGACCGGCACGCGGAGCAGGTCACACTCTTCCCCAACTCCCATTTGGTACCCGAATCCCCCGACGATTTCCTCCTGAACCTCAGGAAGGCAAAGGAGGCTCTGTCAGTGCCTCTAATTGCCAGCCTTAATGCGGTCAGTGATGATATCTGGCTCGAATATGCTGTCAAGGCAGCTGAGACAGGAGTTGACGGGCTGGAACTGAACTTCTATACACTGCCCGATGAAGCCACGAAGGAGAGGGAGACGGTTGAGGAGAGGCAGATCGAGACCCTGCGTAAGGTCAGGGCAGCAGTAAAGATACCCGTTTCAGTGAAGCTGAGTCCTTTCTACACCAATCCTCTCAGTTTCATAGCAGGACTCGACAGAGCCGGTGCTGACGGGATAGTGATTTTCAACAGGCTGCTCCAGCCTGACATAGACATCTTTGCCGAGACGCACAGCATGCCCTATAACCTCAGTAACACCGAGGACAACAGGCTGCCCTTGAGGTTTGCCGGAATGCTCTACGGCAATATCGAAGCGTCGGTCTGTACCTCTACAGGGATATATTCAGGCAATGATGCAATAAAAATGCTGCTGGCCGGTGCCGATGCCGTGCAGGTAGTAAGCACACTGTACAAAAACGGCATCGATGTGGCAAGGTCTATAATAGAGGAGATCGGAAAGTGGATGGATGGTCACGGTTACGATAGTCTTGAGAGTTTCCGTGGGAAGCTTTCGCTGCAGGAGAGCGACAATAAAAAAGTCTATCAGCGTGCCCAGTACATCGATGTGATCATGAATGCCTCCGATATCATGAAAAAATACAAAACCCTGCAGTAATAACTGGATTACTTTGGATGCAGGAACCTAATTTATAAGTGCTGGTACAGGCTGATCCTTGCATGTCATTCCCCTGATGAACAGGTCGGTCCCGAAAGCAGTGACCTGAAGCGCCTCGGCATATCCGTTATCACGTGTCAGCAGCCTGTCGGTGCCCCTGAGCAGATTGAGGAATATCACCGCATAACTTGCCGGACCGCCATTCGGATGAGAACTGTTTTCCTTCAGATACCTCCTGAAGATGGGTGTCAGGAGCTTAATCTCATCGTTGTTGAGTCTCTCCCTCAGCCTCTCTACCCTGCTGTGTCCCTGGGCATAGTCTTTAAGCAGCAGGGGGTTTCTCTGCCTCAGGTTAAAGAGCTGGGCTACCCTCTCTGCAGCATATCTGCGAAGCATCGTCTCAAAGTCAGAGTCTGACCTGACGACCTCACGCAGTGGATCCGTGATACGGCTTATCTCCATCTGCACCACGGCTTCATATATATCTGCCTTGTTCCCGAAATACATGTACACTGTACGTCTTCCTCGGCCTGCCTCCGACGCAATGGACTCCATCGTCGTCCTCCGCAACCCTTTGGTTGCAAAGAGCCTGGCGGCTACATCAATGATTATATTCCGCGTACTTTTTCTGGCCATTGCACATTTCGGGAATTATGTGCAAAGTTAGTAAACGCAATATATTATGACTTATTTTTACAGGTTATTCAATAAATGATAGCTGATGAAACGATTTGTCATTGCGGTTTGCCTCAGTCTGCCCCTGACGCTGGCCGGGCAGGTGATTGTTAACACTCCCCTGAGCGCCCGCCTGACCGGGTATGATATCGATGTGATTCTTGAACCTGAATCCCATGTTGTCAGCGGCGACATGACAGCCTGGTGGGTCAACAAGTCTGCCCGGCCTGTCGGAGACGTAATGATGCACATGTACCTTAATGCCTTCAGCAGCAACAAAAGTACATTTGCCAGCGGCAGAGCCTGGAGTCCTGCCGGCGATGACGGATGGGGCTGGGTCAGGATAGGATCAATGGTGGATGCGAAGGGACGGGACCTCTCAGATTCAATGCGTTATGTCGCACCTGACGACGGCAACGAATATGACCGCTCGGTATTGCAGGTGGTCCTGCCCGAAGCTGTTCAGCCGGGTGACACTCTCATGCTGAAGATTAGTTTTGAATCGAAGCTGCCCTCCCCCATTGTGAGGACGGGATATGTAGATGATTTTCATTTTGTGGCACAGTGGTTTCCGAAGTTCGGGGTTTACGAGACAGCCGGGACGAGGGATCGCGAAAGCGACGGTTGGAACTGTCACCAGTTTCATCCCAACTCGGAGTTTTATTCAAACCATTCGGTATACAACGTCACCGTGAAACTGCCCGAAGAGTATGTGGTGGGTTCGGGTGGTATGTTCATGGAAGAGCTGGACCTGGGAGAAGGGATGAAGAAGGTTGTCTGGAGGGCTGAGGATATTGTCGATTTTGCCTGGACGGCCTGGCCGGGGTATGAGGTAATGACGAGGAAATGGGGGGATGTTGATATCACCTTCCTCGCTTCCGAAAAAGGGATTCGCAAGGCGGACCAGCAGTTTGAGGCTGTCATTTATGCCCTGGAGTATCTTGATGAGAGGGTGGGACCCTACCCGTGGCCGCATCTTACTTTCGTTGATCCGCCGATGTCCGGTCAGGGTGCGGGAGGCATGGAATATACAACGCTTTTTACCACTATGGGAAGCGGGCTTTTTCCATCATTCATAAAGATGCCGGAGATGGTCACTATTCATGAGTTCGGCCATGCCTATTTCATGGGCATTCTTGCCAGCAACGAGTTTGAGGAGCCCTGGATCGACGAGGGAATAAACTCATACTGGGAGCAGCGTATCCTGGATGACAGCTATGGTGACGGTTACGGGCTGGTGCGGCTGCCCTTCATGAAACTGTCGGACGCTGACCAGGGGAGGATGGTCTATGTCTCTTCACCCAGCCGGACCATCTCAACCAATGATCTGCCGTCATGGATGTACCCTCACGGTACCTACTCGATGATGTCGTACAACAAGGCTGCCACCTGGCTGCACACCCTGGAGGGCATCATAGGCACGGAGACAATGGACAACGTTTTTCGCGAATACTACCGTCGCTGGGCTTTCCGTCACCCCTCCGGGCACGACTTCATTACAGCGGTGAATGATGTCGTAAGGAGTGAACACGGTAACCGGTTCGGGGAAGATATGAACTGGTTCTTTGACCAGGTGCTGTACGGCCATGAGGTATGCGACTACAGGGTCTCCGGTATAACCAGCAACAAAATAAGAAGCTATTCGGGAGTCGTTGACGGAGACTCGGTGACCTATGCAAAGAGCGACCGTAAAAGCGACACTCTTTATCTCTCACGTGTGAGTATCGAGAGACCCGGAGATATGATCCTTCCGGTAGAAGTGCTGGTAGGCTTTGACGATGGCAGTGAGATACTTGAAACATGGGATGGCAAAGCTGCCTGGAAGGATTTCGAGTATACCGGTACCAGCAAGGCGGTATGGGCGAAGGTTGATCCTGATGACAAGATTGACCTTGACGTGAACAGGGTGAACAATTCCTGGAGCAGCGATCAGAAATTCCCTGCTGCACGCCGGATGGCAAAGAAATTTATCTTCCTGATGCAGATAATGATTTCATTGATAACAGTATAACTTAAGTGAAATGGCTTTATTAAGAGTTCTGAAAAAGGGAGCCGCTGCAGCGGCACTGTCGTATAAGCAGCTGCTTGTGATCTGGGTCGTTTCACTGATAATGATCCTGTTTGTGTCATTTCCGTTAAGGGTGATGCTGAATGCTGTTTTTGGGAACAGCATGGCTGTCATGAGACTCACTGACGGATTCGATGCCGGCCTGCTGGGTGATGTCAGCAAACCGTTCCTCTACCTGATAAGTGCTGCAAGCACAGGCGGGCTCCTGCTCCTTCTTGCGGGATTCCTTCTCTACACCTTCTTTGCAGGCGGACTGTTCGCCTCCTACACTACAGCGTGGGGCGGACTGAAGATGACGGCTTTCATACGGGAATCGGCACGCAACTTTCTTCCCTTCCTGAAGGTCAACCTGTTAACCCTGCTCATCATTGCAGGGTATACCCTGATTGTCCTTGGAATACCGGCTGCTGCAAGGATGGCCCTGGCAAAGGGGTCAACACCCGAGGGAGCTAGCATGGTACTGTTTTATTCCATATGGCTTCTCGGACTGCCCCTGTGGCTCTTCGTGGCTGACGCCTCACGCAGGTGGATAGCTGCCACAGGCTCCGACAGGGCTTTCAGGGCGCTGGGTGCAGGCTTCAGGGCCCTGAAGGAGAGGTTCTGGCTCTCATACGGGACCGTATTTCTGATACTGATTGTCAATGCCCTGTTCATTTTCATCTCATTCTGGTATCTGACATGCTCGGTGCCTGAAAAGGGAGGTATGATATTCCTCTTCTTCATCTTAACCCAGATAATGTTTTTCATCAGGCTCTTCATGAAGGCATGGCGATATGCATCGGTATGCGAAGCTGCAAGATGAGCAACACAATTAAACTGATTACCAAACTGATAAGAATATTATGATAAAGAGATTTTCTGCTGTTATCCTGACAGCATTGACCGTATTGTTGCTTGTTGCTACACCTGCACAGGTTTTCTCACAGGCAAAGCAGCCTGTTCTGAAGGGTACAGAGCGGGTTGGAATGTTCAGCGCCCAGGCTGAGATGAGGGCTAATTCGCCCTATAAGGATATGCACTGGCAGTATATCGGCCCCACCAATATCAGCGGAAGATGCACTGATGTTGAGGCCATCTCTCCACGGGGGGGACAGTATGTTATCTGGGTGGGATCAGCTACCGGCGGAGTATGGAAGTCGGTTAATGAGGGAACCACCTTCGAACCGGTCTTTGATGATATGCCTGCAGCTTCCATCGGGGACATCGCAATTGATCCGAAGAACCCTGATGTAGTATGGGTCGGTACCGGCGAGGCAAACATCTTCCGCAGTTCCAATGCCGGCTGTGGAGTGTTCAAAACCACTGACGGCGGTCAGACATGGAGTCTCGCAGGGCTTGAGAACACACATACAATCGGGAGGATCAGGATAAATCCCGAAAACACCGATATTGTTTATGTCGCATCCCCCGGTCACGAGTGGACCCCGAACGATGACAGGGGCCTTTATAAGACCGTCGACGGCGGCAGGAGCTGGACGAAGATCCTTTCGGTGAATCAGAATACCGGTGTCTTTGACATCGTGCTTGACCCGCGTGATCCCAATACCATCTACGCAACCACATGGGAGCGTATCAGGCTCAAGTGGAATGATCCGCGGACCTCACCCGACACCCGTCACTGCGGTGTGTGGAAGTCGGTTGACGGCGGCAAAAACTGGAAGGAGATAAACGATGGACTTCCAGCTCCGAAGCACCGCGGGCGCATTGGCATTGACATCTCTCTCTCCAATCCCGATGTGCTCTACCTGTTGCTTGACAACTACGAGATAGCCTACCAGGCCGCACCCGGTGAGCTCGATTCCTACGGAAGGCAGAAGCAGGATGTCATCAGGGGAGCAACCGTCTACCGTACTGGCGATGCCGGAGCCACATGGAAGCAGGTCAGCGGACTCAATGAGGAGACAAAGGTTTATATGGAGCGCCACTCGGCAACCTACGGCTGGGTCTTCGGCCAGATCAGGGTTGACCCTAAGGATGAAAATACCGTATATTCGATGGGCATCCAGCTCCATCAGTCTGTCGACGGCGGCGCAACCTTTAAACCACTGCGCGGACCTCATGCCGACCATCACGGCCTCTGGATTGACCCGAACAATCCAAATTATATCCTTAACGTTCAGGACGGAGGTCTTACAATATCATACGATAAAGGTGCATCATGGAAGTATCCGATTGATGTGCTTCCTCTTGCACAGTTTTACAACATCGCCTATGACTTCAGTGTGCCTTTCAGGGTCTTCGGATCAATACAGGATCATCACAGTTTTTACGGCAGCGTGGATCTCTCACGCGGACGCGACAGGGTGATGCCGGTGGAGTTCACCAACACCCTCGGTGCTGAAGGAAGCTCCCATGCTGTTGACCCCCGGGATAACAATACAATTTATTCCAGCACATTTTACGGAGCTCTTGCGCGTGCTGAGATTGACAACTACCCTGCCAGCCGCAAGGATCTGCTGCCGGTGAGGTATGCCGACGAGCCGAGGCTCAGGGGTCAGTGGGTGGCTCCCACACTTCTGTCACCGCATAACCCTGACATCGTTTATCACGGCATGCAGTATGTCATGATGTCGCACGACAGGGGAAGCACATGGGAGTTCATAAGCCCCGATCTCACCTTCAATGATCCGAAGAAGATGGGTGATATCAGTTACCAGACCATTCAGACTCTTGATGAGTCGCCCCTCAGGGCAGGACTGCTTTATGCGGGAACCGATGACGGCCGGATCTGGCGTACAAAGGACGGAGGCAAGGTCTGGACCGAGCTGAAGCCGAAAAATGTTCCGGTAAGGTGGGTATCTCGTATTGTTGCATCGAAGTATGACCTTGGCACGGTTTATATGACACAGACGGGAAGGCGTGACGACGATTTCCAGGTATACGTTTGGAGATCAACTGACTTTGGCGACACCTGGACCGATATTTCCGGTAACATTCCCGTGGGGCCGGTCAACGTGATCAGGGAGGATCCGGTAAAGAAAGATTTCCTTTATGTTGGTACCGATGCATCAGTTTATATCAGCAAGGACGGCGGTGCCAGGTGGGATGTGCTCGGCGACCTGCCTTTTGCCTACGTTCATGACCTGCAGGTTCACCCGCGTGACAACATGATTATCATTGCCACTCACGGTCGCGGCATGTTTGTGCTGGATGCCAACCCCATCAATGAAAAGGACAAGATCCGCAGGCCAAGGTGGTGAACGGCTCCGGTGGCTGGAAGTGACATGACAGGATCGAATTGACTGGCACTGTACGGAAGGGCATGCCTTTTTACCCGGCAGCCCCGGACCGGCATGGGCCCGCAATTAATTGCAGGGTAAACAGAAACCCTTTACAGTTGCGGTGCGAGGTAGTAGAATGAAGTCAGCGAGAAGTTGACAGTAGTCTTCACCCAGTGCCACATCTCCAGGTCGGATTTCAGTGATTCGCTGAATGGTATGGCATCGAGGATGCGGTACCTCATGTTCACGCTCATGCCGGGATGAAAGTTACCGTATCCTGCTGGCTGTGCAATGAGCGGGTGGTCAAAATGCTCCGGCCGGCACCAGGCATAGCCAAAATAGTCCTCGGTACCTGTTCCGAACGATGAGGGGAACATCTCACCGTCGACATAGATCTTCTCATCGCCTTCGCCCCACCAGGCGTCGGCTGTGTTGAATATTGTTATCGCATCTCCTGCATAGACTCCCTTACCGCTGAGCTCCGCGATATTAACATCCGAGTGCAGTCCTGTGCCCCCGGTGCGCAGTGCCCCGGCAGTCTCAAAATCTGAATACTCCCGCCACGATGCTCCGAAGTGCATTGAGGATTCATCCCACGTGTATGGTGTCAGGGTCACTTCCGCGTTAATGCCGATGCTGTCAGTGGTTCCGTTGAAGATGCTGATTCTGCAGCTGTCGCGGAAGGGCATGAGCCGGTATGAGCTTAGCATGCTGCCTTCGTCGTTGGATGTGAAGCGGGTCCGGAAGCTGTTGTACGAATAACCAGTGCCGAAGAAGTCTCCAACTGGCACCTCGGCCGTTATGCGTCCGTCGAAGCTGAGGCGGATGACTGCACCTTTCAGCGCCGCTGCCGTATCACCGGCGGAAAGCGACAGCGTGAAGCGGCTGACAGAAAGGTCCTGGCCGGCGATCGTGACGGAACATTCAGTGCCGGGAGCAAAAATCCCCTCCGCGGATCTTTTCATCCCGGCATCCACCACATTCCCGTCACCATCACCGGAGAGCAGGTAAGAAGCACATTCGGCTATCGCAAGTGTATCAGCCGTGAACGTTTCGCTCCTTGCTGACTCAACCCTGGTGCCCTTCTCGTACAGTCTTGTGTCAATATTGTAATATATTGAAGGAGAGCGTCTTTCAGGGGTAATGATTATAGAGTCGTTTTCCAGGGTGATAACGCATTTTTCAGAGAAGGGGACAGGTAGATAGAGGTTGTATCCCCGGCGTTGCGGTTCAGTCAGCGGTGAGACGGAACTGCTCAGCGGATAAGGTGCCAGCAGGTCATCGCCAAGCAGGGCAGGGGCCTTGCCTTCAATGACAGGATCGGCCTGACCGTCGATATAGACCCTGATATATGAGTTCAGGGCATTGGCGTTACCGAAGGTCATCCACCACCGGACTATTGCACCCGGACCGTCAGCTTCAAGCATGACATACTCGTGCCGGCCGTCAGTGACCTCCTCCCTGATGAAGTGGGTAAAATCATTGTTTGCAAACCATCCGCTGCTGTCGGGATGGATACTGAGCCTGTCATAGGAGCTGAACTGCACCAGGCGGTAGCCCGGATCCGGGAAGCGGGTTATGGCCTCCGGATCAGCCATCTCCTTCAGCAGCGACCTGAAGGTTATCACC
>JAVEXM010000006.1:16974-50299 GCA_034004025.1 Bacteroidales bacterium | reverse complement strand
AGGGTACATCCTTCAGTTCGGGGTAGTTGTGCTCAAAGAAGTTAACCCAGCCCGGGCAGCAGGAGGTAAGTATTGGTATGTTGGCATCCTTGTCTCCATTCAGGAACTTGCCGAGCCTGTTGAGCAGCTCTGTTCCCTCTTCCATGATAGTAAGGTCAGCAGCAAAGTCGGTATCGAATACATAGTCGAAGCCAAGCTCTTTCAGTGCAGTGACCAGTTTGCCTGTGACGAGTGTTCCGGGTTTCATTCCGAATTCTTCACCGAGGGCAGCGCGAACAGCAGGTGCCGTCTGAACCACAACCACCTTGGTCGGGTCGACGATAGCGCGGAGCACATCGCGTGTGTGGTCTACCTCTGTAAGTGCGCCGGTGGGGCATACTGCCACACACTGACCGCAGTAGGTACAGGGTGAGTATTCGAGGTTCTGCTCATATGCGGGACCAACGGCTGCCATGAAGCCCCTGTTGAATGCTCCGATAGCACCGACAGTCTGCACATCGTTGCACATCATCTCGCAGCGGCGGCACATTATACATTTGTCAAGCTCACGGATAATGGAGGGAGAGGTGTCTTTCCTGTATGTTGACATCTCGGCAATATCCTGGCCGGGGATCTCCCTGATACCCAGTCTGTGAGCCATATCCTGAAGCTCGCATGTACCTGACTTCGGGCAGATAAGGCAATCCTTCGGGTGATCGGAGAGGATGAATTCCATCACTGTCCGGCGGGCATTCATTACCCTCGGGGTGTGAGTGCGAATGACAGTGCCGTCATCACATTTCGTGATACATGCGGGAGAGAGGTTTCTGCGACCCTGTACCTCCACGACGCAAATCCTGCAGCCGCCAGGCTTGTTCTCAATATTCAGATCATCAAGCCTCATGTGGCACAGGGTTGGGATATCTATCCCCAGCTTCCGTGCCGCACCGAGAATGGTGGTACCTTTCTCGACTTCAACCTGTTTGTTGTCTATTGTAATTTTTATTGTTTCCATCGTCAATCTTCCTTGTCTTTAGTTGATTAGCACAGCACCAAATTTGCATTTCTCGAAGCAGGCTCCGCATTTGATGCATTTCTCCTGATCAATGAAGTGCGGTCCCTTGCGTTCACCGGTGATGGCATTGACCGGGCATCCCCTTGCGCAGGCTGTACATCCGACGCACTTGTCAACGATGATCGAGTACTTCATCAGCTCACGGCATGAGCCGGCCGGGCACCTCTTTTCGGTGACATGGGCCACATACTCATCCATGAAGTTGTTCATGGTTGAGAGCACGGGGTTCGGAGAAGTCTGGCCAAGTCCGCAGAGCGAAGTGTCCTTGATGACGTTGCACATGTTCTTCAGACGGTCAAGGTCAGCCATGGTGCCGTTGCCCTTGGTGATATGGGTGAGAAGCTCATGGAGCCTCTTGTTGCCTATACGGCAGGGTGCGCACTTGCCGCATGACTCTTCCACGGTAAACTCCAGGAAGAATTTTGCGATGGAAACCATGCAGTCGTCTTCGTCCATGACGATCATACCGCCTGATCCCATCATTGACCCGACAGCCACCAGGTTGTCAAAGTCAATAGGTGTGTCAAGGTGCTTCTCAGTGAGGCATCCTCCCGACGGGCCTCCGGTCTGTACCGCTTTGAACTTCTTTCCGTTTTTGATGCCGCCGCCGATTTCGAAGATGATTTCTCGAAGGGTTGTGCCCATCGGAACTTCAATGAGGCCCACGTTGTTGATCTTGCCTGCGAGGGCAAATACCTTTGTTCCCTTTGATTTTTCAGTACCTATTGACGAGAACCATTCCCAGCCCTTTGTGATTATGACGGGTACGCTGGCGAAAGTCTCAACGTTGTTTACGTTTGTGGGTTTGCCAAGGAAACCGCTTTCGGCAGGGAAGGGGGGCTTGTTCGTGGGTTCTCCGCGGCTGCCCTCCATCGAATGTATCAGAGCTGTCTCCTCGCCGCAGACGAATGCACCGGCGCCGTAACGGAGCTCAATGTCAAAGCTGAAGTCGCTGCCGAGGATCTCTTTGCCCAGCAGCCCGTATTCGCGGGCCTGTCCGAGTGCTGTTTTGAGACGCTGTATTGCCAGCGGGTATTCTGCCCTGATATAGATAAGGCCTTTCGATGCTCCTGTGGCATAACCGCAGATAGCCATTGCCTCAAGCACAGAGTGAGGGTCACCCTCAAGCACCGAGCGGTCCATGAATGCACCCGGGTCACCTTCGTCAGCATTGCAGACCACATACTTCTGGTCAGCGTTGTTCCTTGAGGCGATCTCCCACTTCAGTCCGGTGGGGAAACCTGCCCCGCCGCGACCGCGGAGACCTGACTTCTTTATGATATCGATGACATCCGCAGCGCTGAGCTCGGAGACACATTTTCCGAGGGCGGCATACCCGTCACGGGCAATATATTCGTCGATGTTCTCAGGATTGATGAAACCGCAGTTGCGCAGTGCGATGCGGATCTGCTTACGGTAGAATCCCATGTGTTTGGAATCGCTGATATGCTCCTTGCTCTTCGGATCAACATATAGCAGGCGCTGCACCGGCCTTCCCTTGATTACATGCTCAGCCACGATGACTGCTGCATCCTCGGGTTTTACCTGCACATAGAAAGTATTGTCAGGCATAACCTTCACTACTGGCCCCTTTTCACAGAAGCCGAAGCAACCGGTCATGATAACCTGAACCTCGCTGCCGAGGCCTTTTTCTTCAAGTTCCCTCTTCAGACTCTCAAGTATGAGACTGCTTTCCGAGGCGCGACAACCGGTCCCGCCGCAGACAAGAAGGTGCATTCTGAATTTTGACATTATCCTTTTCCTCCCTGGTTTAGTCTATTTTTTCATAGTTCACCGGTATGATTCCCTCTACCAGTTCACCGTTCTTGATGTATTTCTCTATGATTTCATCAGCCCTCTTCCTGTCAACGAAGCCGTAAACAACGGGCTCCCTGCCGGGAAGCTGAACCTCAACTGTCGGCTCCGCGTAGCAGTAGCCCATGCACCCGGTCTGTGTGACCACAGCACCGATGCCCCTCTTGTCCAGCTCATCAACGAAGAAGTCCATGATTGGCTTTGCACCTGAAGCGATGCCGCAGGTAGCCATAGCAACCTTGACCAGGACGAGGCCCTCGGGATTGTCTCCCTTAACCCTCAGGTCAAGCTTTTCGCGTGCATCCTCACGTATCTTTTTTAAGTCTGCAAGTGATTTGAGTTTTTCCATTTCAAATTATATTTATCTGTATTGTGTGTATGCCTGATTTGATGCGCAAAACTACCCCCTATAAGTTACTAAATTCCTAATATTTGTCATATCCTGCTTTTATATTTCTGAGGGATAGGACATTTTCGTTAATGATCTCCTTCAGCGGCCTGACAATGGTCAGGTCAGTGACGGCAGCCTCACCCAGTTCCTCCTTTATCTCCCTGGTTGATATGCTCCATGATTTATCATCGCACAGATGGGTGTAAATAATGTTAATACCCGGGTTTGACAGTATCAGCAGGGCTATCGTACCGCTTACGTCGCCCAGCGGCGGCCGGTCCACATGACTGTACCTGAAGGCTGCAGTGACGGTGGTGCCTTTGCCGGGGGCCGAGTCTATTGTCACTCCTCCGCCGGAGAGACCCGCGTTCATCTGAAGCAGCGGCAGGCCCAGCCCCACCCTGCGGGTTGTCCGTGAGGTAAACCATGGGTCGGTTGCCCTCCTGCAGGTCTCCTCATCCATCCCCTTGCCGTCGTCGGCTACCGTCAGAGTAAGGGTGTCACCGGTAATTGATTCACTGAGAGTTATGCTTATCTCCCCCGCTCCGGCCCTGACCGAATTCTGCGCGATGTCCATGATATGCAGCCCAATCTCCTTCATAGGGATGCAGTTATTATATGTCTTCCATTCTCGCCCCTGAGTGCCATTGTCAGCTCTTCAAACGAGGGGTGATCAAGCATGTATTCCGTATGGCGTCTCCCGATGTGTTCCGGGATGTGTGCATCAGAATTGCGGATGACGGGATAGAGCAGATCGGCAGTACGGCCCACCACTTCAACGGCATCGATGTAGAGGTCATCCGGGATGAAACCGAGCTGGCTGGTTATGCTCATGGAGGGACGGTCAATATGGGCCGGAATAAACAGGCCGCCATGCCGGTGAGCTGCAGCCTCCACCTCATCAATGGAGGCGTTCAGGGCAGCAGTAAGGAAGTGTTTTATCTCCATGATGATGTTTTCATTCTCATCAATTACAACCTGGTCACCGAATATATCCGGGTTGTGCGGGATGCGAGCGCTTCGGCTGTCGATCCATTGCTGGAAGGAGGTCCGTGCCGGCTCGTCCGGCAGGATTACAAGGGAATGAACATCTTCAGCGCTGGTTACCTCAGCAGCCCGGAGCACTTTAATGCCTGCCTTCTCACCGAGAGCCACCGTGAGCTCGCAGTGCAGGGTGCTGTTGTGATCAGAGACTGCAATCATATCCAGTCCTCTGGCCTGTGCCCTTGAGATAATCTCACGGGGAGTCATCTCCAGCGAGGCGCAGGGTGAGAGGAGGGAATGGATATGGAGGTCAGCCCTGATAGTTTTCATTGTCAGCCAAGTGTTGCATGTAGCCTGCCGGCGATCTCAAATGTTGAGAGGTCTGTTCCCAGTACCGGGATGGCCTCTTCGTTGCTCTGTGTCATTGTATCCTCGCCCGGTTTCTCACCGCAGGTGATAATGACGGCAGCAAGATCCCTGAGTGAGGCTATCGCCATCACATTGCGATGGGTCTGTATGGTGATCCAGACTGCACCTGCATCGGCATGTCCCATAACATCACTGAGCAGGTCAGAGGCATAGCCGCCACTGATCTCTCGGCCCAGCCCCTCGTGACCTGAAAAAACCTTCAGGTTCAGTTTTTCAACGATATCAGTTACTTTCATTTTCAGCTCCTTTCTTATTGCAGTTCTTTTCAAAATTATTGTCGCCCCATATTCTTCGCATAATGCCGGCAGCCCGTTCCGGATCCATCAGTTCCTTTTCAAGGTTTGATTCACGGATGAAGACGCACTGGGAGATGTCTCCGCGATGGCGGACAATATCTTCTGCCAGGGCCTGGCAGGAGGGGGCTCCGCACAGCCCGCAGTCGGTCCCCGGCAACCAGCACATAAGCCGGCGGGAGCGCTTCATCATTCGCATTGCCTTGTCACGGTCGCCGGATAGGCGGTACATTGATCTTGGCTTTATCTCATCGGTTATCCTGACCTTGTTCATAAGGTATCCGGAATAAGCCTCGATGTCAGGTATCTCCCTGTCCTCGGCAGGGCCTATGCCCGGCTGAAGGTTACGGGCCTTGTTGCGGAGTCGCTCTGCCACCAGGAAACGGTTGGAGGAGAGCAGGACACCGCCGGCACACCCTTCATCACACGCTCTCAGTTCGAGGTAATCAACACCTGAGATCTCGTCGTTCTCGAGTTGCTCAAGAAATTCTGTAACGTTGCTCATGCCGTCGATGGCCAGGGTTCGTCCGTTGACACATGATGCCTCTCCGTTGGTGAGGCTCCAGACGAGAGTGTCAGGGTCGACAGAATAGGCGTGGTCATCGCTGTGCGGCAGTTCCCCCTTGTTCCGGAGGGTACGGTTTATCTTGTTGTATATGAAGTCCATATTGATCACACCGCTGATAGGAGTTGATTCTTCTCCGACGGGTGATTTGACAGCGGCGATCTTTGCGGCGCACGGTGTTACGTAAAAGACCCCGATCTCGGCGTTGTGTGCCCCTCTGTCACGCAGTACCCTGCGGCAGTAGAATGCTGCCATCTCCAGGGGAGCCTTGATGGTTGCAAGGTTGCGTAACAGGGCGGGGAACCGCACCTGGATGAGACGCACCACAGCGGGACAGTAGCTGGAGATGAGAGGGCGGGGGAGGGTCCGGATATTCATCAGGTCCTCTATTGCCGGCTTCAGTATCTCTGCTCCGTGTTCCACTTCATACACCCATGTGAATCCAAGGCTTTTAAGCACTGCGCTTATCTCTGACATGGAGACTTCATGGCGGAACTGACCGTGAAGCACAGCAGGCACCAGTGCTACGCGGTGCTTATAGTCAAAAATACGACTGAAGTCATCCTGCTCTATGATGATCGCATGTACCGGGCATGCCCTGAAACACTCACCACAGTCGACGCACCGGTCTTCAATCAGCCTGGCCTTGCCGTCACGTATGCGCAGTGCCTCGGTGGGACAGACCCTCATGCAGAGGGAGCAGCCGGTGCATATATCCTCCCGGATTGTCAGTGCATGATGAAAGAACCCTTTTTCCATAGTTTCAGACAGCGGTGCTGTTCAGGTTAATTGTTATTTCAAGCGTGGTACCAACACCTGGTTCGCTTCTGATTTCGAAAATGTCAGCGTTGGCACTGATGTTGGGCAGCCCCATTCCTGCACCGAATCCCATCTCCCGTACTTCGGGAGAGGCGGTTGAGAATCCCCTCTGCATCGCCTGTCCGATGTCGGCAATACCTGGTCCGTTGTCAGTCAGCTTCATGAATATGGTATCCGTATCGAGGTCAACGTTGATTATTCCGTCCCAGGCATGAGCGACGATATTCACCTCAGCTTCATACAGGCATACAACCACTCTTTTTATGACAGTACTTTCCACGCCAAGCTGCTTCAGCATCTTCTTGACCTGGCTCGAGGCATAACCCGCGTGGGTGAAATCGCCTCCAGTGACCCTATACTCGAAGCTCATTGCCACGGTAAATCAGAATAATGGTTTCATTCCTGCCCTGTAGAGCTCTCCCGATGCTCTGAACATCGTGGAGGGACAGGTTATAAGTGCCATGCCGAGCTCCTCGGCAAGCATTTTCATCTCCGGAGTTACAGACTTGTTCCTCACAAACAGGATACAGTCTATATCAGACATCTCGGCGGTACGTATGGTCTGCAAATTGGCAAGACCGGTGATCAGCAGCAGGTTGCTGCAGTTTACCGTCAGTACGTCGCTCATCAGATCAGATGCAAATGCGTGTGTCACATCACGCTGACGCTTGTCACTTCCGCAAACCAGCTCACCGTTCAATACAGAACATATCTCTTCAACTTTCATGTTATCAGTCTTTCAAATACATTTTATTATTAAAGACAGTGCAAAGATATGTATTATATGTGAATATATTCACAGTGTTATAAAAATAACAGAACATATTGATGATTATTGTAATTGCATATATTATTTGTGAGTGAAACAACAGTTTATCTGGCCTTTGCGAATTCAGAACCGGGTTTCCACTGAGGTCTGATCTCGCTAGTGACAATCCTGAAGGCAACGTCAAACACAGCCCTGGCGTCTTCTGTGATCCCGTCGAAGTTCATGTCAGGGTAGTAGTTATCGGCTGGTTTGTGGTATTTTTTGGTTATATAATCTTTTTCCTGAGCTGCCGCCCACTCTTTCCCAAACTCCCTGCTGTCACAGTTACCCCTGGCGAAGAGTGACGGGATGCCTGCCTTGGCGAAGGGGAAGTGGTCAGAGCGGAAGTACATGCCTGTTTCCGGATTGGGATCGGGCATCAGGTATCTTCCCTGCCGGCTGGCGGCTTCTGCCAGCATATCGTCAAGGTTTGACTGCCCGTAACCGGTGACCATTATGTCATTCATCCTGCCAATGGGAAGGAGCAGATCATTATTGAAACAGGCTATGAGGTTCTGGTTGCTTACCGGCGGGTTTGCAGCGAACCATCCGGAGCCAAGAAGTCCCTGTTCTTCGGCAGTGGGGAAGAACAGTATTACCGATCTGGCGGGTCTCTTTTCCAGCGAGGCGAATGCCTCACCGATCTCGAATGCCCATGCCATTGAGGTGCCGTTATCTACCGCACCGTTGTATATTGAATCACCGTTTTCAACTTCACCGATACCGAAGTGATCCCAGTGTGCAGAGATTACAATGCACTCTTCCGGTTTTTCGGTTCCGCGGAGGATGCCTGCCACATTCAGTGAGCTGTTTCTCCTGTGGCTGTTTGCCATGCTCATGGAGATTGCGGTGCCCATTGGAAATCCCTGAAAGTCTGCAGCGCATGCCTTCTTGCGAAGGCTCTCCACATCATGTCCGGCAGCACCGAAGATCCTCTCTGCCGCCTCTGCGCTGAACCACCCGGTCACAGGGCACGGCGGGGTATCACCTTCACCCTGTTCCATGTAGAGTCCGGGCGAGATGGAGCTCTTCCTCGGTATGGAGTAGTCATAGCCTGCACCGACAGTCTCATGGACTATCAGTATTGCAGTGGCACCCTGTCTCGCTGCCTCCTCGTACTTGTAGGTCCACCGTCCGTAGTAGGTCATCTCCCGTCCCCTGAAGAGTGTTGTATCACCGGTGTAGAGTCCGGGATCATTGACCAGGACCACGGCACACTTACCCTTAACGTCCAGTCCGGCGTAGTCGTTCCAGCCGTATTCCGGGGCAACGATGCCAAACCCGCAGAAGATCATGGGTATATCCACAAGCTCCACGAGCTGCTTCATTGACGGAGATTCGACGGCGATATCATCGGGTGCAGTAAGCCTTATTTTCTCACTGCCGGCAGTGACTGTAACCTCACCGGTGACCCTGGAGGTGATCTCCACCATTGGTACATTCTGGAACCAGCTATCTCCGAATGCCGGCTTGAACCCTATTTTTTCGAGTTCCGTGGCAAGGTATGCAACAGTAAGGGTCTCGCCGGCGGTAAAGGGCTTTCTGCCCATAAAATCGTCGGACCCCAGTGTCTGCACGTAATCGCGCAGTTCTTCGGCAGTGATTGTGTCTGCGGCTCTTCTGAGGGAGCTCTCTCCGGTGCAGGCTGCAACCAGCAGGATGGAGGTGATGACAGGAAGGATCAGTTTGTTCATATCTTTCTTTTATATGCTGAAAGGCACAGGTTGACAATTACTTCTACGGCTTTTTCCATTGAGTGCAGGGGGATATATTCGAACCGGCCGTGATAGTTGTGCCCGCCGGTAAAGATATTCGGACAGGGCAGTCCCATGAATGACAGCCTGGCACCGTCGGTGCCTCCCCTGACAGGTTTTATGAGAGGCTCAATTCCGGCCTTACGGTAAGCTTCGACAGCCTCCTCGATGATATACCAGTTTGCTTCAATTATCTCTTTCATATTGAAATACTGATCCTTCATCCTCACCCTGACGACTGCTCCTTTATGCTCTCTCTCAACCGTTGCCGCGGCATCTTCCGCCAACTGCTTCCGCTGGCTGAATTTCTCCGGGTCGTGATCCCTGATGATATATTTCATGACCGTCTCTTCCACTTCCCCCCTGATGTCATAGAGGTGGTAGAACCCCTGGTAGCCTGTCGTTTTTTCGGGCCTCTCCTCCGCGGGAAGGAGCTTATCGTACTCCCTGGCGACCATGATTGAATTGATCATGGTATCCTTTGCCGTCCCGGGATGGACGCTTCGTCCGCTTACCGTTACCGTTGCCGCTGCAGCATTGAAGTTCTCATATTCCAGTTCCCCGATGCCGCCCCCGTCGACCGTAAAGGCATAGTCGGCGCCAAAGGCTGCTACATCAAAGTGATCGGCGCCTCTTCCTATCTCCTCATCCGGGGTGAAGGCTATCCTTATCCTGCCGTGCTTCAGTGACGGGTCTGCAAGCAGCATCTCCATCGCGGTGACAATCTCCGCGATTCCTGCCTTGTCATCTGCACCAAGCAGGGTTAGCCCGTCCGAGGTGATTATTGTCTGCCCCTTATAGGCAGCCAGTTCCGGAAACTCCTGCGGTGACAGCCTGATATCCCTGTCGCTGTTCAGAATGATGTCGCTGCCGTCATAATTACGATGGACAAGCGGATTAATATTTACCGAAGAGGCGTCAGGACTGGTATCCATGTGTGCAATCAGTCCAATGACTGGCCCGGGGTAGGGTATGTTTGCCGGCAGGGTAGCCATCAGGTAACCGTTACCGTCGAGTGTTACCTCTTCCAGTCCTGTTTTTTTCAGTTCATCAGCCAATCTTGAGGCGAAGAGCATCTGGCTGGCTGTTGAGGGGGTTGTCCCCGAGCTCTCATCAGATCCGGTGTCAAATCTGGCATACCCGAGGAACCTGTTCAGAAGATTAAGCATAACCTGGATCTTGGTTCAGATTATAAATGTAATCTAACCGTTCGAGAAAACCAATATGCCTTAACTGGCCGGCGCAGGCAGTTATCTCAGAAGCAGGTTGCCAAGCAGCACCCTTCCGCTCTTCCAGTATGCCCTGAAGTAGGGATCGTCTGACAGATATACCACGGTACCCCTGCCGATATTTTCCGAAGCGATCACCCCCGTGTTTTTCACCTTCTTCCTGAACTTGTAACCTGCAAAGCCGGCTACCGGTTCTTCATCGGCGATATATCCGATATTGCTTCCTTTCTCAAGATAGGGCAGTCCTTCGCTTCTTTTCATGAGGAACCACTCTTTTCCCATTCCGAATGCAAAAGGATGGGTTTCATCGAGTTTAACCCTGTATATTGCGCCTGCCGACCTGCCTGTTGCAGAGACGCGCCGCTGATCCTCATACCGGACCAGCAGGGTGGTGTCAGCCGGGTTTGTCTTTACGTTCTTCTTTTCCTCACTCTCTCTTATCTCCCATGCTTTCGCGAGCTCGGTAGTTTTTTCTTCCCTGAACAGTGCGATTGCGCTGTCCATGGCAATGACCCTGCCACCCCCGGTCACAAAGGCCATTATCTTTTCTTTCGACTCTTTCAGATTGCCTCCCGGAAGAATCAGCAGGTCATAATCGGACAGATCCGTATGCCTCAGCCTGTTGCCATCGATCACGGTGACTGGGTACTCAAGTTCTCTCTCCATGAAGAACCATATTTCGCCGAAGGCCTGCGAGGTGCTCTCACCGCCGATGAGTGCCACGGCAGGTCCCTTGCCCAGCCGCGTGTAGTCAGATCCGAGGTCTTTTCCCGTTGCAGACATCCCGCCTGCCAGTTTTACCGGCTTCACACCACTGGCAGCAGCTGCTGTCTTAACTTTCTCATCAAAGAGAGCCACGCTGCGGTTGTCACCGCGGGCCACAACAACAGATCCGCGGCCAAAGGAGATGCCTGCCGCGGTGAAAGGTCTCAGCGCTGACCGTACGTTGAGCCCCGCCCTGTAAAGCTGTGCCATGAATTTCAGTTCACTGAACCCGGTCATCGGAACAGCATAGGCATATGCCCTTACCGTATCAGCCTCAACGCTTTTCTTTAACACAGCCGGGGCGTTATCTGCTGCCGCCAGCCGCTCCTTAACAGCATAGGCTTCAATGTTGTAAACATAGGGCAGCGCCCAGGCGGTGAGATCATAGCTGATTGAGTCGGACGATTTTGAGTCGGGCTCGAACAGCACCTGCAGCAGTCTGCTCTGGGGCTGGTATGCACTGATCAGGATGTCATTCTCTTCTATGGTCACGCTTCCCTCCCTGTCAGCCCTGTAGTCATAGGCGGTGATCTTCTTTCCGGTAACACGCGGTGATGAATACCTGATCTGGTTGCTCTCAAGCAACTGCAGGAGTGATTCGAGGGAAGCCGCGTCGGCTGAGCCTTTGATTATGAATGACTTATACTTTGAGTCGGGCTGTTCGGCTCCGCTCCTGAAGAATTCATAGAACTCCCTGAGCAGCCTGTCGCCGTTATCTGCGGCGGTCCGGAGTACTGCCAGAGAGGCGAGGAAATGCCCTTCAACCCTGTCAGCCAGCGTAAGCGTGTCTCTCTCCATCCGTTTCAGGGTCAGTCCTGCCTGGGCTCCGCCTCCCTGTTCCAGCGTAAAGCCCATGGCACCGTTGAAGAGCGGCCATGTATCGCCGAAACTTGGGCAGAAGAGGTCAAAGTTATCCCTGGTAAAATAGAGACGGTCAGCTGCGTCAAACAGCTTTGAAGCCTCCTTCCCGGTCAGGGCATGATACTCTCTCTGCCATGGGGTGATAACCTCATGCCAGGGCTCCGCTCCGGGAGGAAAGAAGTAGGTGCTTCCTGACCCCATCTCGTGGAAGTCGGCATGCACCTGCGGCATGAAGCTGTTGTAGAGCTTCATCCTCATCTGCGTCTCCCGCTGCACATGCCAGCTCCAGTCGCGGTTCAGGTCAAAGAGGTAATGGTTAAGCCTTGCAGAGGGCCATGGCTGGTTGTGCTCCCAGGCGTTGGGGTCACTGTTGGGAGGCCAGCCCTGTGCCCTGAGGTACCTGGTTGTGAAAAGCTCCCTGCCGTCAGGGTTCTGGCAGGGATCGATGACGATGACCATCTTTTCCATCCACCGGTCAGCCTCTTGCATCTCACCGGCGGCAAGGGTATAAAGGAGCTTCAGAGCTGCCTCGGTGCCTGCAGGTTCCGAACCGTGCACGGTGTAGGCAAGCCAGACGATGGGTACCGCTGCCCTCTCCGGGGTACCGTCAGCCAGACCCGCCCGCTGCAGGTTGGAGAGCCTTATCTGCTCCAGCTGTGCGAGATTGCCGGGGGAGGATACAACACAGATGCCCAGCGGCCGCCCTTCCCATGATTCACCGTACTGAATGTACTCAACAGAGGGACTGGCTCCAGCTATATGCATTATATAATCGGTAACGGCATGCTGGAGGGTAAACTGCTCTCCCGGGGAATATCCGAGGAATTCTTCAGGGGTTTTGACCTGCTGGGAGAGGAGGCTCATTGATACGACAAGCCCGGCCAGTGTTACTATTGAATGTCTTTTCATTCGATTATTTAATTATTATTTCATTGGTCGAATGGAACTTACATGAATCAAGCAATCATCTCCTTAAATTTACTTTTGCTCATGCAGGTTTCATCAGCTGTGGTTAAGGATGTAAATGTATTTCAAATATTATATCGTGATGCAGGCACCGGTTATGTTACAGATGCATACATCCGGATCAGGCCATTCCGGGAGTTCAGATATGGAACATGCGACCCAGGCTGTGGCCCCGTTTCAGCCTGTAGTGGATAAAGATGAAGATCATGGCGATGATGACCAGTGAGGCGGCAGCTACCAGTGACCATGAGGGAGTGAATTCTGAGGAGATGAGCCTGTCGGTAAGATATTCGGTGACCAGGACAAACAGTGCAACGGCAACGAGTATAGTGGCCAGCAGGTTAAGACCCCGGTACCTGGAGAAGGAGTTCAGGTAAACCACTGCTGCTGTGAGGATAGCTGCCGAGATTACCAGGGGGCAGGCCATTGGGAGGAACCACTCTGTTTCTCCGGTAAGCAGATCCATGAACCACAGAAATAGCAGTGTAAAGAGTGTTGTTGCCGATATCATCCAGTAGGGCTTTTTCCTGAGGAACCAGAACCCTGACACCAGGGCTGTCAGGTAGCCTATGCATGTTGTTGTCAGGAGTGACCATCCCATTCCTTTACCGAATGCAGCGTCAATGGCTATTGTGATGATGACGCCGGAGACAAGGAGCAGCATGATTATCTCATACAGGTGTTTTGCGTTCTGGATCCTTGAGAGCCTGAAGAGGTCGGCGGGTGATGCCACCCTGCCGGCTGAGTCTTCTGAAGGGTCGCAGAGAGGACATCTCTCGTTTCCTTCACCGAGGTCCACTCCACAGTTTTTACATATTGCCATAGCTCAGTTCGTTAATGAATTTACAGAAGTTTCACCGGCAAGCCAGCAGAGGTGAGCTGCCTGATGAAACGCTTCTGCAGTTCAGTGTTGTCAGTGATAGACCCAAAGGTAATGATGGCATTTGCTCCCAGGGTAATCAGTCCTGCAGTGATTTTAATATCCCTGTGGGGCGGCGGCGGTGTCACTGACATGGCCTGCATCAGCTCTGCCGCAGGTCCTGTCGGGGTCACCCTTCCCATATTGGTGATAGTGCTGGTGAACTGCCTGGGGCCGAACCTGTTATAGGCGAACCGCAGTACAGGACTCTTGATAAAGAGGGGGATGATACGAATGAGGGCATTCTTTTCTTTTGACACATTACGGCTTATTACCTGCCGGATCCTCTTCTCGTCCGTCATCATCTTCATGGTGATCTGTACCTCCCGGAGTATATCTTCAAAGGTATAGTGTCCCATCCTGATGTCGATTTCAGGCATGGCGAATAGTGAGAAGTTGCGAAGTGTCTGGGCGTCATATCGCCTGCGCAGGTCAAACGGCACCTGCACCCTTATATAGGGTGATCCTTTGCCTGTCTCATAACGTATCTCCTGCAGGGCAAAAAGGTGTACCGAAGTGAGGTATTCAGTGATGGTGCATTCCGACTCCCGGGTGAGTGTGGCCAGCCGGTCGGCCGGCACTTCAAGCTCTGTCACCCTGAAGCGCGGAGCCTTTCTGAGAGGATAGGGGAGATGCCATGCCTTCGACATCACCCGGGGACTGGGCATACCCTTGCCGTATATCTTGGCGAACATATCGTCGCCGCTGCCAGGCAGGGGTCCTCCGCTCACCTCCGGGAAGGGCACTTCGGTTATCCCATAAGCATGTGTGAAATAAAAGTTCAGCATCGTCTTCAGGAAGAAGAGAGCACCGCCACCGTCAGTGAGGATATGAAAGAACTCCACCGAGATGATGTTTTCGCGCGCCAGCACACGGTATACAAGCTCGCCGTTCATGGTGCGCGGAAAAGGCTGGCACCGCGGTCCGGTGTCGGCCATCACCCTGGGAGTCATGCCGTTATACTCGAGATAATACCAGAAAAAGCCCTTGCAAAGCTCAACACTGAAGAGGGGGAACAGCGCGGATGCCTCCTCTGAGGCTTTTTTCAGGGCAGGGAGATTCACGGGAGCGGAGAGCCAGACAGAGATGCGAAATACGCCCGTCAGTTCAGACCCTGTAATGGCAGGGTATATCTTGGCAGCATTGTCAAGCTTCATCCATGCTGCCGTTAAATGGCTTTCTTCCTCTCTCCCCATCCTTGTGTTCGTTTGTACAAAGGTAAACATTACGCCGGCAAATCATTATATGCTGTTAGACAACTTCAGAACAGCAGGTGAGCTAACTTTCTTATATTTGTTTGCATAAAAAAATCTTAACTACACAGCTGCTATTATGAAACAGATTTTCAGGATTATTCAGTTCTCATTACTGTTGATTTTAAGCATAACTCTTTCCGCTCAGCGGCCGGGACCGGAATACAAGCCGGGATTAATTAAGTGGATCGATGACAACCGTATGCTTATCAGGTTATATGATGATGAAAAACAGCCTCTTGTCATGGATGAGGTGAATCTTGTCACAAAGGAATATGATTGCAGAACAGGTAAATCAGTGAAGGTGGAAGCGTACCGCACTGATATGCAGAAGTTGGGTGATCTGCTGCCCGAAGGCGTCACGCCTGGGCCTGACATTGCTGTTGCTTCGGACATGAGGGCTGTTGTGGTCTTCCGCGAGAACGACCTTTGGTACTATTCAGCCGAAAAACCGGAGGGTATCAAACTAACTGCAGATCCGGAAAAGGAGGTCAATGTGAGGTTTGCCCCCGTCGACAGGAAGATAGCCTACACCAAGGAGAAGGATCTCTATGTCTATGACCTTGATGCCGGAAAGGAGACCAGACTGACATTTGATGCCAACGATAAGATCTATAATGGCTGGGCCTCATGGGTTTACTATGAGGAAATACTGGGCAGAGCCTCAAGGTATGCGGCTTTCTGGTGGTCACCTGACGCGCAGCGGATTGCCTATCTGCATACTGATGACAACCCCGTTCCCCAATTTAACCTTAACAGGCTGGAGGATAGCGACGGTCCCCGTGGTGAGGTGGAAATAACCGCCTACCCGAAAGCCGGTGACCCCAACCCGAAAGTGAAGATGGGTGTCGTGGAACTTGCGACTGGCAAGACCACATGGGTTAAAACCGATGAAGAGACAGACCAGTACATTGCATGGCCATCATGGACCCCTGACAGCAAGAAGCTGATGGTACAGGTGCTTAACCGTGATCAGAATGACATGCGTTTTATACTTGCCGATGTGGCTACCGGTGATTACACGGAGGTTTACAGGGAGAGCAGGCCGACCTGGGTGGATTTCTTCGAGGATATCCACGTGATGAGCGACGGAAGCGGATTTATAGTCAGGAGCTACCGTAACGACTGGTACAATCTCTACTGGTACGGGTGGGATGGTGTGCTTAAGTCACAGATCACCGATTTCGACTGGAAGGTTACATCTATTGTAAAGATTGACGAGGCCCGAGGGGAGATCTACTTCAACGGCACCGGTCCTGATGCCCTTGACAATCATCTCTACAGGGTCAGGCTTGACGGTACGAGACTGCTGAAGGTCACACCCGGTAAAGGTTATCATTCAGCATCCGTATCACCGGGCGGCTCATGGTTCCTCGACAGCTGGAACAGCCTTGACAATCCTGGCAGTATCGATCTCATAGACAAGAGAGGGAGGGCTGTGCGTACCATCCACAGGGAGGAGGTAACTCCGTTTGATGCCCAAAAGCATCAGAGGCAGGAGCTGGTGACCATAAAGAGCACCGACGGTCTCTTTGACATGCCCGCCCTGATCACCTATCCCGTGAACTTCGATCCGTCAAAAAAATACCCGGTGATATTCACGATCTACGGCGGTCCAGACGCAGGCAACATACGCAACAGGTGGTCGGGCTACCAGCCACGCTGGTATGCTGAGAACGGTATTGTCACCATTAATGTTGACCACCGTGGTTCGGGTACTTTTGGCAAGCGGGGGCTCGACTACATGCACCGGTCGCTTGGCAAGTGGGAGATGTCAGACTATTCCGATGCGGTTAAGTGGCTGCGGGAACAACCATGGGTTGATCGTTCGCGAATGGGTATTACGGGAGGTTCATACGGCGGTTACGTTACCTGCATGGCGCTTACGGCAGGGGCTGATTTCTGGACTCACGGCATTGCCGATTATTCTGTTACCGACTGGAGACTATATGACAATGTATATACTGAAAGATACATGGACACCCCGGAGGATAATCCTGAGGGATACAGGAACGGCTCCGTCCTGACCCATGCGGAGAATCTCCGGGGCAAGCTGCTGTTGCGTCACGGAGACATTGACGATAACGTGCACATGCAGAATACGATATGGCTTGTGACCACACTGCAGGACCTGAACAAACCCTTTGAGATGATGATTTACCCCGGGGAGCGTCACGGGTGGGGCGGGCCGAAGAGGATCTTCATGACCAACGAGGGGAATCGCTTCTGGCTTAAGCATTTCTTCGGCAAAGAAGAACTTTAATTCAGGGAGAGATGGTCCAGGATGTTCACAGAAGTCGACTTGCTGCCGTTCGTGCATTGATGAAAAAGAGGGGTATTGATGCCCTGATAGTGCCCTCAGCAGATCCCCATCTCGGCGAATATGTTCCCGATCACTGGAGGGTGATCAGGTGGCTGACGGGTTTCACCGGCTCCGCCGGCACTGTGGTGATAACATCACGGTTTGCAGGTCTGTGGACCGACAGCAGGTATTTTATTCAGGCTGCCGGCCAGCTCAGGGAAACGGGATTTGAACTTGTCAGGCTGAAGATACCGCACACGCCGGAATATATTGACTGGCTTGCAGAAAAGATGAAGGGAGGCAGCCTGGTATCCGTTGACGGACGGCTGGTCTCTGCCTCCATTGCCAGCCTCCTTCGAGGGAGGCTGAAGGAGCAGGGTATCAGGCTCTCTCTCAGAAGTGATCTCATAACTCCGGTATGGCACGACAGACCGCCGCTGCCGGACGAAGAGGCTTTTACACTGCCCCTGGAATTTGCCGGGGAGAGCCGGAATGATAAGATATACCGTGTGCGGGAGAGGATGAAGGCGATGGATGTTGACTATCAGCTTCTTACATCATGTGATGACGTGATGTGGCTTCTCAACATCCGCGGCAGGGACATAACCTACAGCCCGTTGCTGTTGTCATTTGCCATAGTGAGGAGAGACCAGGTGGTGCTCTTTGCCGACGAAGGCAAGATACCCGGCATCATGAAAGCGGAATTGGACCGTGACGGGGTGGTGCTGCTGCCCTATGAGATTACCGCTTCGGTGTTGAGGTCGCTTCCTGGCGGAAGCAGGCTGCTGCTCTCTCCTTCAACTACCTCGGCAACACTGCGCGGAGCTGTCCCCGGAACCATCAGGGTCATTCATGACCTGAGCATTCCCACACGGCTCAAGGCAATAAGGAATGAGACCGAGATCAAGAACCTGCGGGAGGTGATGATCAGGGACGGTGTGGCCCTCACCCGCTTTTTCATCTGGCTTGAGAAGAGCCTTGGCAGGGAGAAGATTACAGAGCTCTCCGCATCGGCCAGGCTTGAGGCACTGCGGATGGAGCAGGAGGGATGTACCGGCCCCTCTTTTGCCACAATAGCTGCCTTCAACGAGCATGCAGCATTGCCTCATTATGTGCCGGGACCCGACAGTGATGCCGTGCTGGAACCTTCAGGGATCTTTCTGCTCGACTCCGGCGGACAGTATTACGGGGGAACCACCGATATCACCCGGACCGTTGCACTGGGGCAGCCCGACGACGAGATGCGAAAGCACTTCACCCTTGCTCTCCGGGGCACCATTGATCTGGCAATGGCCAGGTTTCCGCACGGCACCCGCGGATACCAGCTCGAGCTGCTGGCCCGAAAGGCTTTGTGGGATAACGGACTGAACTACGGTCACGGCACCGGACACGGGGTGGGCAGTTTCCTCAACGTGCACGAAGGCCCGCAGACAATAGGCTCGGCAGCTACCGGAGACCTGAAGACCGTGATTGAACCCGGAATGGTCACCTCAGACGAACCGGCAGTATACCTCGAAGGTAAATACGGATTCAGGACGGAGAACCTCATACTCTGCGTCAGTGACAGGGAGAGTGATTACGGCAAATTTCTGAGGTTTGAGACTGTTACTCTCTGTTACATCGACAGGGCACTGACAGATCTCTCCCTGCTGGATGAGATGGAGTTGCAGTGGCTGAACGAATACCATGAAACGGTATATAACATGCTGGCTGACAGGCTGGAGCCGGAAGAAAGAGATTGGCTTGGCAGGAAAACGGCCCCACTGATCAGATAATGAAACCTAACCAAATCATTAATAACTGTCTTATGCAACGATTCTTTTCTTTACTTATGGCATTATTGCCGTTTATTATCTCCTCATGCAGCAATACCTCCATGACACTGGAGGAGAGGCTTTCCACACTCCCCGGCGCGACAGTGGAAAAGATTGAAAATGACTCATCTTTTCTGGAATCCTACGAGATAAAAATAATGCAGCCGCTTGATCACAACAACCCTGACGGTCCCGGCTTCAGTCAGCAGATCTTTCTGGGTTATGCAGGCAGCGACAAACCGGTAGTGGTTGTTACAGAAGGATATTCCGCCCGGTTTCGCAAGAGCGAGCTGGCCCGGCTTCTTGACTGCAACCAGATAACAGTGGAACACAGATACTTTGAAGACTCACAGCCCGACTCACTGCTCTGGAACTACCTTACCACCTGGCAGGCGGCTACCGATCATCATCGGATTATAGAGCTCTTCAAGCCGGTTTTCCGCGATAAATGGGTGACGACGGGAATCAGTAAGGGAGGTCAGACTGTAATGTTTCACAGTTACTATTATCCTGATGATGTCGATGCGCGGGTGCCCTATGTTGCCCCTCTCAATTTCGGTCCTGAAGATGAGCGTGTGAAGCCCTTCCTGGAACAGGTAGGGACTGCGGAGTGCCGTGACCGGGTTTATGAGTTTCAGAAGCTGGCCCTTCGGAAATTTGATGATCTGTTTCCGATGATGACCGTCCTGTCTGAGGAGAGAGGCTGGACCTACACCAGGGTTGGAGGAGCTGAGACAGCCTTCGAGATGGCAGTCCTGGAATATGAATTTGCCTTCTGGCAGTGGGGCAGAATGCCCTGTGATTCGATACCGCTCGACGGGACTGATCAGGAGATCTTCAGGCATCTGGCAAATGTTGGCGACTTTTTTTATTTCTCAGACCAGGGTGTAAGGGCCTTTGAGCCATTCTTTTACCAGGCAATGACGGAGCTGGGTTATTATGGTTATGATTTTGAAAAGTTTGCCGGACTGCTCCGCTATGCCGGTGATACCGGCAACCCGGAGTTTCTCTTCTCAGCTCCCGTTGGTCCTGACTATGCATACGATTACGAGTTTGCAAAGCGCGTTGACAATTATATAAAGACTGAAGCCGAGAACTTTATCTTTCTCTACGGTGAGTATGATCCGTGGTCATCAACTGCGGCAGATCCGGGGAACAACAGCAGGTGTATAAAGATAACCAGGGAGGGTGGTGCACATGGAACCAGAATAGGCAACCTTTCGCCGGAACAGCAGGAGATTGTATTCACCAAACTTGAGGAGTGGCTTGACGAAACTCCCCGGAGCAGGCAGTAGGCCGTCCGGAGTTCTCTGATTGCCTCATTTTCCAATAATTAAATTATTTTGCAAATGTTAAAATAATTTAAATATCTTTGTGTTGTTCAGCAGGGTCTGACTGAAAAACATCATATCTGTTTCTTCAATGCAACCTGCTGAAAATATTGTTTTTATTAACATTTAATTTATTTCAAATGAACATTTTTGTCGCCAAGCTGAGTTCTGTTACCAAAGCAGAAGACCTTCAGGAACTTTTCAGCAAATTTGGGGAGGTTATCTCCGCAAAAGTTATTATGGACCGTGAGACCGGCTTTTCCAAGCGTTATGGTTTCGTAGAGATGGCTGATGACCGTGCCGGTTATGAGGCTATCGAAAAACTCAACAATTCAGAGCTCGATGGCAGTCAGATCATCGTTAAGAAGTCTGAGCCGAAGGCAGAGAAGAAGCCTTTCAGGCCCCGTCGTGATTTCCGCGACAGGGATGAACCGAAATACTAGGAGTAAGAAGAGAGGCCGGGGACACCGGCCTCTCTCGATTCATTCTGTCATCAGGCTATAATGACATGAAGGCGCCCGCGGAGGGCGTTTTTGTTTTAGTGTCCCAGCAGCTGTGCCTGCAGCCAGTATGTACCTGCTCCTGCAAGGTATCCCGAGAGGGCCAGCAATGATATCTTCTTCATATACCATATGAAGTCAATGCGCTCAAGACCCATTGCAGCCACACCGGCAGCGGAGCCGATTATCAGCATGCTTCCGCCTGTTCCGGCGCAGTAGGCAAGAAACTCCCAGAAGAGGCCGTCCTGCACGAAGAATGATGCATAGGCCGGATCGGCAGCCATCCGCAGCATGTCAGGAGTGACAACATCGTACATGCCCATTGCTCCGGCGACAAGCGGTACGTTATCAACCACGGCCGAGAGGGCTCCGATGGCCAGGTTTATCAGGTAGATGTTACCGAGCTTTTCGTCAAGCCATCCGGCAAGCAGGCTGAGCTGACCTGCGCTCTGAAGGGCAGCTACTGCGGAGAGGATACCCAGGAAGAAGAATATAGTGGGCGTGTCAACCTTCTTGACTATATGATAGATCGTAAGTTTCTTCCTGATCTCATCCTCCTTGTCGCGGTGCATGATCTCCGAGACAAGCCAGAGAACTCCCAGCCCGAACAGCATACCCACGTAGGGCGGAAGATGGGTGACAGTCTTGAATACGGGCACGAACAGAAGCATACAGACACCAAGGATAAGTATGAATGTCCTTTCAAAGGGAGTTGTCAGCTCACCGGCGTAGGCAGGCCTTTCGGGTCTCGTAACATTGCCTGAGACCATGAATGAGAGTATTGTCAGCGGGACGATCATGCTTACGAGGCTCGGCAGAATAACTTTTAAAATTATGTTGACGGTGGTTATCTGACCCCCTATCCAGAGCATGATCGTGGTGACGTCGCCAATGGGGGACCATGCGCCTCCGGAGTTTGCGGATATTACGATCATACTTGCATAGAGCCACCTTGTAGGTTTGTCGGATATCAGCTTCCTGAGAAGGGCAATCATCACGATGGTGGTGGTGAGGTTGTCAAGGACAGCCGACATGAAGAATGTCAGTATACCAAGGATCCAGAG
Organism: Bacteroidales bacterium; assembly: GCA_034004025.1. Lineage (GTDB taxonomy): Bacteria > Bacteroidota > Bacteroidia > Bacteroidales > VadinHA17 > SR-FBR-E99. Next base: position 28,383 of record JAVEXM010000006.1, on the reverse strand, counting down.
CAGCCTGACCTTGCTGTTTGTGTGGATTTTGTTGGTAATGACGGTAAATCCCTGGTGCTGGTCGATGACCTCAACAATGGTCATGGCGCCGAAGAGGAAGAAGAGAATCTCTGCTGTCTCCACAAGATGATGTGCCAGCTCATACTTGACAAAGGCATTGGGATGGGATGCCAGCTGTACCGTCTCATTGAACGGGCAGGTGGCGAACGCGTCAGCGCTCATCACCGGCATGATGTTGTGTATGATCTCCCGGGCCATCATCTTCATCTCTTCCCACGAGGGGGAGAAACCCAGGCCAAGGATCTGCTCACTGAAAAGGGCATACAGGGCCCAGAGGATGGAACCGAGAATAAGCGCACTGGCAGCCTTTTCTATCTTGAGAGGATGCTCCAGTGCGATGGCCAGGTAACCCAGCACAAAGAGAACGACCATTGCTATGAACATGACACGGAAATTTTTGTGCAAAAATAGATTTTCAGAACGACTCTGAAAGAAAAATTGTATAAATCACAGTGAAAAAGATTTTCCGTGTTCCGGAATCTCTATGTTTCTGAATCCTTTGGACTCAAGCCACGACTGGTATTTAACCTGTGTTTCATATTCTCCGTGCACCAGGAACACGTTTTTCAGCTTCGAGGTATCCTGGCAGGAGAGATAGTCGGCCATCTCCCTGTAATCGCCATGACCGGAGTATGACTCTATCTTTTCAATGTCTGCCCTCACCTCATATTCATTTCCGTGAATAGAGACCTCTTTGGCACCTCCCAGTATCCTGGCCCCGAGTGTTGACGGCGCACAGTAGCCTACGGCAAGAACAGTGTTTGCAGGATTACCAATGCTGTTTGCCAGGTGATGCTTGACACGCCCGGCCTCCATCATGCCCGATGATGAGATGATGATTACCGGTTCCCTGATATCATTGAGCCTCTTTGAATGCTCAACCTCGGTGATGTAAAAGAGGCTGTTGAACCCGAACGGGTCGGGGTCAGAGAGCATTACTTCCTGAACATCACGGTTAAAACACTCGGTGTGCAGGCGGAAAATATTAGTGGCATTGACTGAGAGGGGACTGTCGACATATATATCCACCCTGGGCAGTCTGCCGGCGTTATATAATGTATTGAGCGAGTAGACGACCTCCTGGGTGCGTCCGACACTGAAGGCGGGGATGATCAGCTTGCCTCTCTTCTCCACGCATGTGTGATGTACAACCTTGAAGAGTTCCCCGTCAGATTCCTCGACAGTGGGGTGGAGGCGGTCACCGTAGGTCGACTCGGTTATGAGGAAGTCAGCCTGGGGGAATGGCTCTGGACTCTTCAGGATTCTGTTTGACGGCCTGCCTATGTCACCGGTGTATGCCAGCCGCTTGATGCCGTCTTTCTCCCTGAGCTCAAGGGTTATCACCCCGCTGCCAAGCATGTGGCCGGTATTGGTGAACCTGACAGTGGTGAAGTCGTCTATACGGAACTTGCGGTCATAGGCCACCCCGATGAACAGATGCATTGAGGCCACGGCATCGGCCTGGGTGTAAAGAGGGTCAACGGGCGGAAGATTTTTTCTTGCCCTTTTCTTGTTGAAGTAACGGGTATCATACTCCTGTATCTTTCCGGAATCCGCAAGCATGATGGAACAGAGATCACGCGTGGCATTCGTGCAGATCACCGACCCGGTGAAACCGTTCCGGTAAAGAAAGGGGATAAGTCCTGAATGATCTATATGAGCATGTGACAGTATAATATGGTCAACCGAGGATGGCGGAAAGGGTACGGCCCTGTTTGATTCCTCCGTCTCCAGACCTTTTCCCTGGAACTGCCCGCAGTCGAGCAGAATGTTTTTCCCGTGCTCTGTCTCAATAAGTACCTTGCTGCCTGTCACCTCGCGGGCAGCCCCGTAGAATGTTATCTTCATGAATGGCTTATGTGGAATTTGAAGTGCTAATATAGCGAATGTTAACCTAAGCTAAAGAATAAATATCACCTCTTTCAGCAAAATACCCTCAAATGTTCTTTCCGGACTAAAGTCATTACTATATTTTTGTCGGGTTGTCAAACCATATTCAAAATTCAGATGAAACTCGATAAGGTGTTCTCCTTTCTTGCACCCAGGGAGGGTAAGTTCTATCCTCTTTTCAAGGATGCCTCAGCCAACCTGATTGTAGGTGCCGAACTGCTGGTTGAATTCATGAATGAACAGTCGACAGACAAAAGGGAGGCCCTGGGACAAAAGATAAAGGAGACGGAGCTTGTCGGCGACCAGATAGCCAAAAATCTTTACAAGGCTCTCAGCGGCACCTTTATCACCCCCTTTGACCGCGAAGACATCTTTGAGCTTATCCATGCTACCGACTCGGTACTTGATCTGATGCACAGTGCGGCCAAACAGGCACACCTTTACAAGTTAAGGGAGATACCTGAAGAATTCCGCGAGATGGCTGATACCATCCGCGATGCATCAATTGAGATCAATACAGCCTTCAACGGCCTCCGTGACGTGCTGAATCTGAGCAAGTACAAGGATAACTGCCGGAAGATAGGAGATCTGGAGGAGCATGCAGATGATATCAACCACCGGTACCTGGCAAAACTGTTCCAGGAGGAGACTGATGCCATCGAGCTGATAAAGAAGAAGGATGTGCTGGCAGCTCTTGAGAAGGCTGTTGACCGCTGTGACGATGTGGCTGACATTCTCTCTTCCGTAATTATCAAAATTGCCTAACGGAGCTCCTGATGGATTTCACGATTCTGATCATTATTATTATTCTGGCTTTTGGCTTTGACCTTATCAATGGCTTCCATGATGCAGCCAACTCAATAGCCACGGTGGTCTCCACCAAGGTTCTCACACCCTTCCAGGCGGTTGTGTGGGCTGCTTCTTTCAACTGGCTGGCCTATCTTGTGTTCGAACTGAATATCGTTGATACGATCGCCAAGATCGTAGATACCTCTGCAATTACGCTGATGGTCATCCTGGCAGGGATAATTGCCGCTATTATCTGGAACCTGCTCACCTGGTACCTGGGTATCCCCTCCAGCTCATCACATACACTCGTCGGCGGTTTTGCCGGAGCCGCGATAGCCTACACCGGATGGGACGTTGTGCATACGGGTAAGATAGCCGTGATTGCTGCATTCATCTTCCTGGCCCCGCTCCTTGGCATGATCATGTCATATATCCTTTCAATCATTCTGCTATGGGTAAGTCGAAGGGGCAACCCTTTCCGCCTGGAAAAGAGATTCAAGGGTTTTCAGCTTCTCTCATCCGCCCTCTTCAGCCTGGGGCACGGTGGCAATGACGCACAGAAGGTGATGGGGATCATTGCCGCTGCACTCATGGTTTACTTTCACGGCATGCAGGAGGTTCCGCACTGGGCGCATATTGAGATGGTCGACGGCAAGGTGCATGATATACCGCACTGGATAGTGCTCGGTTGTTATTCGGCTATAGCACTTGGCACTCTCATAGGAGGATGGAGGATCGTCAAGACCATGGGCACAAAGATCACCAAGCTGACCCCCTTTGAGGGTGTGGCGGCTGAGACCGCGGGTGCGGTGCTGCTTTTTGGTACCGAGGCATTCGGAATTCCCGTGAGTACGACTCACACAATAACAGGTGCCATAATGGGCGTGGGACTGACGAAAAGGATCACCGCGGTGCGCTGGGGGGTGACAATAAACCTGCTGTATGCATGGCTGCTCACAATCCCGGTCTCAATGCTTCTTGCAGCAGGGATTTATTATCTGCTGTCTGCGATTACGGGAATCAGCTAGTCTCTTTACTGCATGGACGGGAACCCCCTGACACTCCCGGGAGTGGTTTTGTGCAGGTCAAACACGGTTATCTCATTCTCCCCCTGCCTGAGCCATGTGGCGGGGCAGTAGAGTCTGGTCTGCGGGCCAATCTCCCAGTACCTGCCAAGATTATGGCCGTTGACCCATACAAAACCCTTGACGAAGTTGGTCATGTCGATAAAAGTGTCTGCCATAGTGTCAAGGGTAAAGGTTCCCCTGAAGAATATGCCGGGCTTATCTCCGGGAGCCTCTGCCTGCTGCAGCCCGGCGATGAACTCCTCATCCATCGGAAATCCGTATACATCCCAGTTCATGAGCGTCATGCCGTTCAGTGTCACCCTGTCGGTGATCCCCTTACGGTCGATCATCGCGTTGGCAAAGTTTATGCGCCCCATCCCCTCGACAAAAATCTCAAGAAGGGGATAGCGGCTCTCACCGCGGGGGAGGTCAACCGAGTTGATGCCAAGGCGGCGGTCAAGCGTTCCTATGTGGTTGCCGTCAAGGAAGACGGTGGCATAGTCATGCAGATCAATCACAGTCAGCTTTCCGCCCTTGTGACCGATTAAGCGAGTAGTGTAGAGCATGAACCCGTAATCCTGGCCGTACATCTCAAATGGCCGGGGCTGTACTGAATGTATGGGGGCAGGCATGTTGTCCCAGACGGAAGCCAGGGGCACAAGCTCCGTCTCCGGGAAGCTCATTGCAGGAACAGGATCCGGTATGGAAGGCAGTTTGGCTCTCTTCGGAAGGTATGATCCTATCAGCTTTCTCAGCGCCATGTACTTGGACGTGGCCCTTCCCTGCTCATCTATGGGTGCGTCATAATCGTAACTGGTAAGGTCAGGCTCATAGCCCTTGCCTCCCGAGTTGGCGCCGGCGGTGAAGCCGAAGTTGGTTCCGCCGTGTATCACATAGAAATTGAACGATTTGCGGCTGTCCATCAGGAACTTCACCTCCCTCAGCAGGGCAGCCGTGTCAGGCCGGGCCCACTCTTCACCCCAGTGGGTAAGCCAGCCGGGGTAGGTCTCACTTGAGAAGACAGGCACACCGGGGTTCATCTTCCGTGCCAGTTCAAAGTCCTTTTCGCTGCTGCCGGAATCGAGTCCTACAGCGCAGCCTGGCAGTGTTCCCGCCTCCAGCATATACGTCGTTGGCCCGTCGCCGGTGAAGAAGGGAACGTCAATGCCGCTCTTTTCCCATATAGCTTTCAGGGCTTCCATGTAGTTCCTGTCATTGCCGTAACTGCCGTATTCGTTCTCTATCTGCACCATCAGCACCCGTCCGCCGTTGGTAATGAGATGGGGGCGCAGCACATCCGCCAGTCGCGAGATATATCGCTCCGCGGCTTTCATGTAATGCGGGTCCATGCACCTGATTTTCAGCTCCGGATTGCGAAGCAGGTAGGGTGGTATTCCCCCGAATTCCCATTCAGCGCAAACATAGGGTCCCGGCCTGATGATCACCCACATGCCCTCTGCGGCGGCGGTGGAGATAAAGCGTGAGATATCACGGTTGGCGGTATGGAAGTCATAGATTCCTTCCGTAGCTTCATGATGGTTCCAGAAGAGGTAGGCAGAGATCGTATTGCAGCCCATGGCTCTGGCCATCTGTATACGGTGCTGCCAGTACTCCGCAGGAATTCTTCCGGGATGCATCTCTCCGCTGATGATCTGGAATGGCTTGCCGTCGAGCAGGAACTCGTCCCCGCCCAGGGCAAAGGTATGCTTCCCGGTCTGTCCTCCGGCTGCCGGCGAGAGCAGCATAATCAGAAGAGCAAGGACAATAGCCTGCAGTTTATGATTTTTTGTCATAATGCCCTTTTTTAGGGGTATCAGTTAAAAGCTCTCTGTCAGACGGAGGCCTTATCCCAAACGGGAAGGATCTGTTTTTTGAACTCCTCCTTTTCCCTTATCAGGGCGTCCATATCGAGGCCGATTGATTTCTGAGCCGCAGCCTTGGAAGAGATATCGGGAACAGTGACCTCCCTGATTCCCTTGCCGGTCAGTATTGATGCGAGGCCTATCCGGGCTTCCAGCCCTTTTATGATGCCGTTACCCAGCACCGAGGCCATCTCAATGGGGGCATGGAATGAGCCGCCGTGGCTTGCGGCACAGAAGTCCCATCTCCATTGTGCCTGCCTTATAAGCCTGAGCACCGGTTCCATAGTCTTGTCATCTGCTCCTGCATCCCATGCAGCTTTGGCTTCATAATGTGCGACAACAAGTATCTCTTCGAGGTGGTTCCTGAGGTCGGCTATCTTATCCTGTCTTTCATAGACATTGTTCATGAGCTCCTCCTCGCTCTGCCTGTGACAAACTGAACATGTCGAGGAGATCATGTTAAGAGGACTCTGCACATGGTGGCTGGTGTATTTAACCCCTCCCTCTGCGATGAATGGCATGTGGCAGTCGGCACATGCAACACCGCGCTGTGCATGGATGCCCGTTTTAAATAACTCATAGTCAGGATGCTGTGCCTTCAGCATCGGTGCCTTGCTGATAGCATGGGTCCAGTCGGAGAACTCATAGCTGTCGTAGTATTTTTCCATGTCACCGGCACTCATTCCCTCATCCCAGGGCAGGGTAAGGTATTTGCCCTCTCCCCTGAAATAGTACTCCACATGGCACTGAGCGCATACGAGGCTGCGCATCTCCTGGTGGCCGGCATCGCTGATGTTTCGGCCCTGCCGCTCAAAGGCCTCCCTGAGAGCCGGGCGCGTGATGGTGAGGGTCATGTCCTCCGGATTATGACAATCGCCGCAACCGATGGTGTTTGTGATCTCATGCCCAAGTTCAGCCCAGGTGGAGCTGTAGAAGCTCTCGGCACCCATCTGGTTTATCATGCGGGGCACATCAGGACTCTTGCAAGTCCAGCATGTTGCAGGCTGGGGACCGGCGTCAGGCGTGAGGGGTCCCCCGGTGCGAAGAGTATTCCTGTTATCCTCGATAGCATAATAGTGTCCTCTTGCCTGCCTGTAGTCCTTTGAGAATGAGTATCCAGCCCACAGAACGACCATCTCGGGGTCAGTGGCAAGAACATCCAGCGGCTTGTTGCCTGCATGTTTGCTCCTGAAGGAGGTATCGGCAGTCATCAGCCACGACTGGTATTCACGGGGATAGAACTTACCCCAGGCACTGTTGTCTGTCTCAAAGGGCTGCAGGTCAGTAGGGGGTCGGTAGGCGTACTTTGCTTCGCTGCGCCGTTCAACAACTGATGAAGCGAGCATGCCGAGGAGGAACACTACTGCCACGGTTGCCAGGAACAGCAGCCAGCCCAGCCACGGTTTGTTTGATATTGCTTCCTTGATGCTTGTCATAGGTATGGTTATTGAGAGTTATCTAAAGGTTGTCCCTGAGAGTGGGGGTTATGGCGAAGGGTGTTGAAGAGATGCTGTTAACCCTGTCGTGCGGCGTATAGCGGTGACAGTCGAGGCACTGCCTGTCGCGCCTGCCCGCCATCGCTTCAGCGGGCATGCCCGGGCCGTCGCTGAAGAGCGAGGCATGGCAGCGGAGGCAGTTTTCCTGAACCACCTTCCTGCCGGCCTCCCTGATATAAATAGCCTGCGGTTCGTTGCGCAGGGTGAATACTGTTGAATGGCGCAGACCGTCGGAAGCCTTGAAGTAATATTTTCTTATGAAGCTGTCATGAGGCACATGGCACTCGTTGCAGTCTGTGACGGCACGGTGGACACTGTGCGACCAGGTGGCAAACTGCGGCGTCATGATGTGGCAGTTGATGCAGACCCTGGGGTCATCGGAGAGATACGAGGTTGCGTTTGATATCTTCAGCAGCAGGAGAAAGAGTCCCGTGAACATCCCCAGTGTCACGATGACCGGGATTCGCCATCGGGGCGGCGGTGTGAAGAAACTGATCAGTCTGGATAGTCTGCTCATTGCAGGCGTCTGTTACCGGTACTGTATATAATTTGTAAGCCCCGGGCAAATGGCCCGTACTATTATCCCTGGGTGAAATTTATAAAGCATAGAGCCACAAGCGCTGTCCCGTACCTCTTGTCTATTGTCAGTGACTCCCTGATGACTGTAGGCTCACCGAGGTAGTACTGAGAGAAGGTTCTGTCATGGAGGTCATTGAGAACTGTATAAAGTCTCTCCTCAAGAGCTTCCATGTCAAAGTAACCTGCCAGTTCACAGACCAGTCCTCCCATCTTCTCCTCGCAGGTCTCGTCAGTATACATCCAGGCAAATATCACTCCGGCCGAGATATGCTCACCGTAATACCCGTTAGCCACTGCCATGATACTGCACAGCTCGGATCCGTAGGGCGGTATGTCGATCTCATCGAGGGTCAGCAGTTTCGCCGTGGCAGGCAGTACTGACGAGTAGTTCATGATGTTGTATTCAGCGATGCCCGCATCGTGAAGTGCCATATGATATGACCCGGGGTGGAGGGCATATTCGCTGCATCCTGAACCCTTGGTTACAAAAAATTCATGCGGGACCCTGTTATTGGTGACTTTGACCATTTTTCGCAATAATGTTTAGGTTACATGCCGGGTAATTCCGGATCATGGCAAATATACCTAAAAATAAAAATAATTTACCAATGAGGCAGGCTATATTCATATCCTTGCCATCGCCAGCACCAGTGAATAGATTACCACGGTGACGGTGATATATAATTTTCTTGCACCGGCAGGTGACATACCCGGGAAATGATAATAAATTGAGGAGGACCTGCAGGCTGAGATGCAGTCGCCGCAGAGGGTACATGTAATGCCGGGTTTGAGGTGCGCAATGTCATCCCTGGTGAGAGCATCGTATCTGCATACGGTGGAGCACTTCATGCAACTGGTGCAATCCTCCCTGATCTTCAGCCGGAACGGGCTGATAACCCTGATGTAGCTGACCAGTGTTCCCACGGGACACCAGACAGTGCAATGGATCATCTGTTTCTCTCTGCGCGAAATAAAGAATATGATGAGAAGTCCTGCCACACCTGTGATGACACCTGCTGCCAGCGCTGTCTCTCCGGAGGCGCCCATGATCCGCAGCAGCAGTGCTATAACTATTGAAAGCAGGAGGAAGGTGTTTTTGAGGGCTCTGCGTCGGCGACGGGCTGAAACGGGACTTTTAGGTCCGGCCAGGGCTGAATCAATAGCCCCGAAGTAGCAGTACTGGCTGCACCATGCCGGCCCTGAGAGGAGCACGGCACTGAGAAAGATGAGCGTCATCACCGAGAAGCTTCCGCGGTAGATCGGGCCGCTAATTATCAGGGCAGGGACGGGCAGGTGCATCTCGCCGGTCATCAGGAAGATCCTGTCAACGGCGATACCGAGTATTAGCTGGAGGAAGAAAATCACCGAGAAGAGAGACCATGAAAATCTTCGCCACCAGCCTGAACGGCCCGGGATCAGCATATTGTGTTCAAGGAGGAACCCGAATGCTGCTATGAGCATTATCTGGAGAAAGCCGCCACCGGTAAATAATCTCTCAAACAGCAGCAGCGGGGGTTCTGTGACCAGCTGAACAGGAAGCAGGATGAGAAATATCAGGGCCGCAGTCAATAGCGGAAGTGAATATTTTCCTCGCATAATATTTACAGAACGCAAAAATAAAGAAAATGTAACTCGCAGAAAGCTGATAAAAATTATAAATTGCTCAGCTAAACGAGAGACTGTGTTCCGAAGATGCGTTACAGTGCTGCAACTGTTCTTGCTGGCGAGCCTGGTGGCTTTCGGGGAGATTAAGAACATAGGCACTCCTTACATCCGGAATTTCACCAAGGATGACTACCGTGGCGGCACTCAGAACTGGGGAGCCGCACAGGATAGCCGGGGGTTCATGTACTTTGCCAACAATGACGGGCTTCTGGTATTTGACGGCGAGCAGTGGCAGCTTTATACCATGCCCAACAGGTCCATGGTAAGGTCAGTATATATTGACGATTCCGGAGATATATACGTTGGAGCCTATAATGATCTCGGTAAAATGGCCTGGTCAGAGAACGGGCAGATGACCTTCAGGTCACTCCGGGATCTGATTCCTGAAGAAAACCGGAATTTTGACGATGTGTGGCATATCTGCCAGTTCAGGGATAAAATTGTGTTTCAGACCTATGATGCTGCCTATTTTTTCAGGGAGGGGAGTCCCGTTGCCGTTCTGAAGGCACCCTCGAGATTTCAGAACGTATTCAATGTGCGGGACAGACTTATATTCAATGATGCTGAGAACGGACTGATGGAATATGACGGCAGCCTGCTTTCAAGGATTGAGGGTTGCGCCTCTCTGGCAGGTGAGGAGATCATCTCCCTGATGACCAAGGGTGAAGGGGACGGGATCCTTGTCTCTACACCCGACCGGGGACTTTTCATTTATGACGGCCGGGAGCTGGTGAGATGGAACGTACCTGCCAGCAGGATTCTGATGCGAGATCAGGTATTCAGTGCAGTCAGACTGCAAGATGATTACTATGCTTTCGGCACAATACTCAACGGCCTGATGATAGTTGACAGTGAGGGAAACGTAATCCAGCAGATCAATAAAAAAAAGGGCTTGCAGGACAATACGATTCTTAATGTCTTTGCGGACCGTGCTGGTGATCTCTGGCTTCTGCTGAACAAAGGAATTGACTATCTGACAGTCACTTCCCCGGTCACCTTCATCCGGAATTCGGAGGGCTTTGGTGCAGGTTATGCCAGCGTGATTCATGACGGGAATATATACCTCGGCACCAACCAGGGCCTGTACGTGAAATCATGGGAGAGAGTGGGGGCGGAGGAGGACTACAGGATGATCGGGGGTACTGACGGCCAGGTCTGGCACCTGAGTGTCCACAGGGGTGTTCTCCTATGCGGACATAATAAGGGAACCTTTATTGTTGAGGGTGACCGTGCCAGGCTGATCAGCGATATTCCGGGCGGATGGAAATATCATGAATTGAACAGCCACCCTGGGTACCTGATTGGGGGTACCTTCAGCGGCCTCATTCTTTTCAGGTGGCAGGAGGGAATCTGGAAGTTCGTCGGGAGGGTCACGGGCTTCTCTGAATCATTCAGGGTGTTTGAGGAGGATGAGGCTGGTGACCTCTGGATGAGTCACGGTTTCAAGGGCATCTTCAGAGTCTGTTTGGGAAGCAGTCCGGATACAGTCTCATCCTACAGATTCTATAACTCAGATGATGGCCTGCCGTCAGACTACAACCTTGTCATCAGCAGGATAAAGGACAAGATTGTTGTACTTTCTGAAGCGGGGATTTTTGAGTATAGTCCTGAAGAAGACAGGTTCACCAGCTCTGTACGGTTCAACAGGCTTCTCAGTCCGGTTGTGGGGCTCTCCTTCCTTATGGAGGACCGTGACGGACATATCTGGTATGTTGCCGACAACAGGGCAGGGGTGTTCAGATTGCAGGAAGACAGCACATACAAGCATCTTACAATGCCATTCCTTCCTCTCTCCGGCAAGTTCATCCTCGGCTTTGAGTCAGTCTGCTCATATTCGTCAGATCATATCTTTTTTGGCACGGAAGACGGTTTTGCACACTATTCGGCGGGGTATCGGACTTCCGGATATCAGGAGTTCTCAGCCTTTATCGTCAGGGCAGAGGCTCTGCATCAGGATACGGTTTTTTATGTTGGCGGAGGCTCCGGATCCGATCAGGTACA
>JAVEXM010000006.1:2296-16874 GCA_034004025.1 Bacteroidales bacterium | reverse complement strand
CTGAAGGAGGAACTCACTATCCTGAAATCCATCTGCAGGGATAATGCAACCGGAAGCAGGATAGGTGATCTTTATTCCAGGATAACCAGGGAGGTTGACAGCAATAACCAGATGGAAGTGTTCGCAAAAGCATTTGATGAGGTGCACGAGGAGTTCCTTAACCGTCTCAAAGCCAGGTACCCCACTCTGACTCCTACCGAATTGAGGCTCTGTGCTTTTCTTAAGATGAATATTAACACCAAAGAGATAGCTCCCCTTATGAATATATCTGTCCGCGGAGTTGAGATATGCAGGTACAGGGTCAGAAAGAAGATGGGGATCAGCAGGGAGACCAACCTGACAACACATATACTCAATTTGTAGGTCAAAGTCGCTATTGTTGTATTATATTATTCAGTTAGATGTAAGTCATCATACTAATTGTATTATTGTAATATGCAGAATATCAGTAGTGAAATGTAAGTGTTAATAGGCTATTGATGTGTTGACCAACAATGACTGTTGTAGTATTTTTGATGTATTATGATATGTGCTTTTGTACAATCAGGTATTGTATATTTACACAATCCCGACGGCATTGCCGGCGAGACAAAGAAGATCAACTTAAATCTAACCTCTAATCTCTAACCTCTAATTCAAATCTATGAAACAGACAATCATGACCCTTTTATTTATTGTATTTACCCTGGGGCTGAATGCCCAGGGTCTGCAGATAAAGGGGGTTGTAACGTCAGCTGACGACGGTCAGCCTGTTCCCGGGTTGAGTGTTTTCGTGAAGGGCACTACTACCGGGACCCTGACTGACATTAACGGGTACTACAACCTTGACAATGTACCTGTGAACTCTACCATCGTCTTCTCCTTTGTTGGGATGAAGACGCGGGAGATAGTGGTGACAGAGAGCGCCACTTATGATATTGTAATGGCTTCCGATATGGAGCTGATTGACGAGATAGTCGTTGTTGGGTACGGCACTCAGAAAAAGAGTCTTGTCACAGGAGCAATTGCAAAGGTTGACGGAGAAGATTTGCGCAAAGCGGCAGACATGCGTGTCACCCAGGCATTGCAGGGTAAGACTGCCGGCGTGGTCATTACGGCCAATTCCGGTCAGCCCGGCTCGCAGATCTCCGTGCGCATCAGGGGTGCCGGTACCAACGGCGATGCCGAGCCTCTCTATATCATTGACGGGTTGCCTATGAGCGGCGCGGGAACCGATTTCCTGAATGCGGCCGACATTGAATCCATCGAAGTGCTGAAGGATGCCGCCTCGGCTGCCATCTACGGCGCCCGCGGAGCTAACGGCGTCGTCCTCATCACAACAAAAACAGGGCGCACCGACACCCGGCTTACTGTCTCATACGACGGTTACTACGGCTTCCAGAACCCGTGGAAGAAGATACCTATGCTCAATGCTGATGAGTATATCCTGCTTACAAATGAAGCATCGATCAACGGAGGCCTGGGACCCAAGTTTACCCAGTCACAGATAGATAGCTTTACTGCAGACACTGACTGGCAGGATGAGATGTTCTATTATAATGCACCCAAGCAGAACCACTCCCTCTCCTTCATGGGTGGGAGCGACAAGCTTGAATACTCCTCGTCGATCAATTACTTCAGCCAGGACGGTATAGTGGCCAAAGGGAAATCCAACTTTGAGAAAATCGGTTACAGGCTGAACGCAGCCGGAACATTCGGTTTCTTCAAGCTTGGCGGAAATGTCAATCTCGTAGGCATCACCAGCAGGGGTATTGCCACCAATGACCGCTTCGGGCTGGGACTCAACCAGGCGCTGAACATGCCTCCAATTGTTCCGGTAATGTTCTCCGACGGTTCATGGGCAACACCGGAAGCATACGGCATAGGTCTGCAGGAGATCACAAACCCTGTCGCCATGATCAGTTACAACAACTCCAAAAACAGGACCTATAAATTAATAGGTAACCTCTACGGGGAATTTGATTTTGGAAAGATGGCCAGGGCACTTGAAGGACTTGTGTTCCGCACCTCATTCGGCGGTGAATATGCCATTGGGAATAACGACTCATATACTCCCGAGTATTATCTTGATGCCATGCACTTCAGCATAATTGACAGAGCCAATAAGTCGATTGATATCTGGTCAAGGTGGAACTTCGAGAATGTGCTTACATATACAAAGTCGTTTGGTGTTAACAACCTGACACTTATGGCGGGTACAACCGCATTCAAGGATATGTACGAGAATCTTTGGGGTTCCAAGAACGATCTCATCTTTGACGACTTTGAGCATTCATACCTTGACAATGCCACTGACCCTGAAAGTGCAAATGCAGGCGGTGGTTATTCGGAACATACCGTTGCGTCGTTATTTGCCCGTGTCAACTATGACCTTATGGACCGTTACATGCTGACTGCCACTATCAGGCGTGACGGCTCATCACGGTTTGGCGATGAGAACAAATACGGATACTTTCCATCGGCATCAATAGGATGGGTCATATCAAGGGAGGATTTCATGAGCGGCCTTACCAATGTGATTGATATGCTTAAGCTGAGAGCCAGCTGGGGCCAGAACGGAAATGAGAGCATTGGTAACTTTGGTTATACATCGGTCATCGGAAACCAGAACATCTATTATTTCGGTGACAGCAAGACCCAGTATAACGGGACTCAGCCTACCAGGATCGCCAACCCCTCACTGCGGTGGGAGACATCTGAACAGACCAACTTCGGTATCGATCTTTCAACTCTGAATTCAAGTGTTACCGTCACCCTTGACTATTATATCAAGAAGACCAAGGACTGGCTGGTGACGGCACCGGTACCCATGCTCGTCGGCAACTCTGCCCCGATCATCAACGGCGGTTCGGTTCAGAACTCCGGTATAGAGGCTGAGATCAGCTACCGCAAGCAGCTCGGCGACCTCTATTTCAGTGCCTCGGTCAACGGAGCGTTCAACAGGAGTGAGGTGCTTGACATACAGAATGCCGAGAAAAGGCTTCAGGGCGGTGACGGCGGATTCGGTCAGAGCGGAATCATCTTTGCGGAAATAGGTACACCCATGGGTGTTTTCTATGGCGTGAAGACAGATGGTATTTTCCAGACCCAGGAAGAGATCGACAGTTATGTCAGCTCCACCGGAACGAAGATCCAGCCCAATGCCCAGCCCGGCGACATAAAATTTGTTGATTTTAGCGGCGACGGTTCCATAAGCGACGCTGACAGGGTTCAGATAGGAAGTCCGTTCCCCGATTTTACCGGCGGACTTAACCTCAGCGCTGAGATGTACGGGTTTGACTTTAACATGTTTCTCTACGCAGCCCTTGGGCAGGAGATCTACAGTGCAACCCGCAGATACGATATGAACGGTGCCAACTACAACGCTGAATGGCTTAACCGCTGGACCGGTCCGGGTACTTCAGACCTCTATCCACGCGTTACTTTTGTGGATAATAATCTGAACGCAAAAACAGTCAGTGACTTCTACATACAGGATGGCAGCTTTGTCAGGCTGAGGAACATCACTCTCGGTTACACTCTCCCTAAGAACATAACAGATGCTATCAGCCTCAGCAAACTGCGTCTCTATGTTTCAGCAGAGAACCTCTACACATTAACAAAATACCAGGGTTACGATCCGGAGATCGGGGGAGGAGTTTTTGACAACGGAATTGACCGCGGTATATATCCACAAGCCCGTACCATCATGACCGGTATCAGTGTTACATTCTAACATGCAAATCAACAGAACTATGAAAAAGTCAATAATATATGGTCTCTTCTTTCTGGCTGTGATGGTTGCAGGCTCATCATGTACACAGGAGTTCCTTGAGCTTGAACCCAAAACCGGCCAGGTAGAAGCCAACTACTATAAAACGGAGGGAGATGCCTTCCTCGCAGTCACGGCGGTGTATGATGCATACTCCGTACAGAACTGGCAGTTTGTTCCCACCATGTCGGATATATGGTCCGACGATGCTTTCTGCGGCGGCTCCGATGCTTCGGACATGAGCCAGTGGCAGGATATGGAGATGTTCAAGATGGAACCGGAGAACAACTCATCATCCGATCTTTGGAACCGTTGTTATTCGGGTATCTACAGGGCAAACCTCTATCTGCAGAAGCAGGAGGACATTGCATGGGAAACCGAAGGTCTCAAAGCACGCTTTGAAGGTGAAGTCAAGTTCCTCAGGGCCTACTTCTACTGGGATTTGGTCCGTCATTTCGGATGGGTACCCATGATTACAGAGGTACTTCCTGATGTGGAAGAGTACAAGAACGTTACCCAGAGCAGTCCGGATGAAATTTTTGCCCTGATTGCCTCTGATCTTCTTGATGCCGTCGCTGCCCTGCCGGTTACGATACCGGCAGCTGAAAAGGGCCGTGTATCCAAAGGGGCTGCCCAGGCTCTTGCAGCACGCATTTACCTGTATCATACAGGTATGAGTGCCATAAGCGGACTGGGTCTTACGGCAGAACAGTGGAGCAACGGAACCACAGCCATCAACAAGGCATGGGTACAGTCGGCTCTTGACCAGGTAATTCTCAGTGAACAGTATTCGCTGGTGCCTGACTACGCTGACCTGTTCGACTGGGACAACCAGAACAACGGTGAAGCAGTTCTTGAAATACAGTATTCAGACAAGGCAAAATCAGGTGACTGGGGAGGCTGGAACATCAACGGCAACTTCTCATGCGTCTGGATCGGCCCGCGTAACCCCCAGGGCGACGCCACCGTTTTCCCGGGATGGTCGTTTTCCATTCCCACCTGGAGCCTGGCTGATGAGTTTGAACCCGGCGATCCAAGGAAATATGTTACCCTCTATGATGCCGAGACGCTCCTGACCGACTACAACAGGGCCTTCATGAATACCGGTTATTTCAACAGGAAGTATATGGCGCGTGCCGACTACCAGGGATCGGGCGGCGACCCGAGTCATAACTTTCCCCGCAACCATATGGATATCAGGTTTGCCGATGTGCTGCTGATGGCAGCAGAGGTATGGCTGGCCAATGATCCGGGCAAAGCTGCGGGATACTTGAACAGGGTCAGGACCAGGGCGCTGGGTGAGGCAGCAGCCAAGGAGACGATAACCCTTGATGACATCTACCATGAAAGGCGTGTGGAATTCGGGGGAGAGGGACTCAGAAAGTGGGATCTCCTAAGGAGAGGCCTCACCTATTCCGAGCAGATGGTCAATGCAAGCTTCGTGGTTCCTTCAGGCGCACCCAACGCCGGTGACTTCGGAAGCCGTACCTTCAAGGCTAACTCATGGGGTATGTTCCCCATCCCTGCCGGCGAGATCAGGAACATGAACGCAGGCGTCCTTAAGCAAATGGTTCCGGCCTACGCTGGGCTATAAAATTCTCTAAAATCAAAGAATGATGAAACTGTATAAACATATAATCAAATTATCAGGCATCCTCGCATTATTGCTGATGATTACTGCCTGTGAACCTCAGCTGGCAGACAAGCCTGATATAGGACTTCCGCCTACGGCTGACCAGCTTGATTTTTCTATTGCACCCGGAAGCGATCAGTTCAACTTTGTGATAACAAACACATCGGCTGTTACCGGTATTGCTTCATGGGATTTTGGCAACGGAACCAAGGGAAGCGGCACCTCAAATGTTGTCAGGTATCCGATGCCCGGAGACTACAGCGTGAAGCTTACCCTTGTCACCCGCGGCGGTACAGCTACTATTATCAAAACGCTGACGCAGACTGAGACCGACTTCTCTATCTTCACTGATCCTGTTTATGTCAATCTTACCGGTGGCGCTGCTGATGCTGACGGCAAGACATGGGTTGTTGACTCAGAATCAAAAGGTCACTTCGGTGTGGGCGATGTCACCAAAGCAACGGCTGCCGGGACTAACTGGACAGTGGCAGACGGGACTGTCGTCTGGTGGGCAGCCGACCCGAATGCAAAAACTGGAACAGGAGCCTATGACGACGAATTGACATTTATACTTACTGATTTTGTTGTAAAATATGACAATAAAGGAGTGAGCTACGTCAAGGGTTATACCAAGGACGACCCTGCACTGGCATCCGTGTACCTCAATCCGAGACTAAACAAGGACGACTATGACGTCGATTATGCCACCCCTGTAACCGGCAAATGGAGTATTGTTGAGAATGGCGGCGCCAATTATATAGTCATCAATAGTGCAACGCCAATCTTTCCTGGGCTGGATGTAGGGGCAAAGGATCATACCTATAAAATCCTCCAGGTGACCGAAAACCTCCTTGAGCTTACTTGTGAAAGTTCATATGAAAACTGGACCGTATGGCATTACTATCTGATTCCCAAAGGATATGAGCGTCCAACCATCACCTACACCGTAAACGCCACCGAAGGGACTGACAATGAGGTTTCATGCTCAGTCACCGATTATTCAATACCTGACGGACAGAGTGTTACCGGTGTCACCTGGGACTTCGGCGACGGCAGTGATGAGGTTACCGGAGGCAAGGATGAGGTGGTGAAACACGTCTATATTCGCAAGGGAACATTCACCGTAACTGCAAAGATCAACTCCAGTCTCGGAATACTGACCGGTACCCAGCAGGTAGTCCTGGCTAATAATAACTCGGCTTATGTGGAGTTCCTGCTTGACATGATGATCGTTTACAACGACTTCAGTGAGGTGCAGGTATTCCCGGTGCTGGGACAGGATTGCAGTGTCACCACCGTCGACAACCCTTACAAGGAGTATCCAAACAAATCAGCCAAGGTAGCCTACTACACCAAAACCGACAACCAGTGGGCAAATGCCTATATGCAGCTCAACAGCGGCTTCAGGTTCGACCTCAGGCTGCAGCATGTCTTTAAGGTCATGGTCTACGGCAAAGCCGGGGACCAGATACTGCTCAAGCTTGAGAATACCGACAGGGGTGGTAATGCATGGCAGACGGGAACGTATGACGTGATCTATACAATTCAGAAGGACAATACCTGGGAAGTGGCCGAGTATAATTTCGACGGTGTAGGCGCAGGATATGACTGGACTGGCGACATCTTCACTTCAAACATAGTTGCGGATGACAACTTCAACCATGACTTCTACAATGTTGTGAGGATCATGTGCAATCCCGGCGTTGGTGAAGGTACTCATTCATTCTACTTCGACGAACTGTCAGGGCCTCATGTGGAGGGTATCCATAAATAGTTGATTTTCTAATGTCATTGCCTGCCTTATGAGCGGGCAGGCAATGACTTTTTTTACTTTTGTTCCCCGGAGATGAACCCAACCGATAAATGACAGTTCCATCATTTACAGCTACGGTACTCAATAAGACCAGAAATGTAATTATCATACTGGTTATTTTCCCCACGCTCAGCCTCACCGGTCAGTTTAAATCCATCGGGGTCCCGGAAATATGGAATATTGACAGAAATGTATACAGCGGGGGCACTCAGAACTGGAATATCGCCGGTGATGAGCAGGGGAATATCTATGTTGCCAATAATAACGGTATACTGAGATTTGACGGTGAGGATTGGGAGACCTTTCCCGCATCCAATAATTCAGTAATAAGGTCGCTGGCATTCGGAGCAGACAATAAATTATATGTTGGGGCATATAATGAAATCGGAGTTCTGGAAAGATCAGCCAGTGAGGGAATCAGATACAGTTCCCTGAATCATCTCATTCCGGAAGATGCCAGTAATTTTGATGATGTATGGAATATCTACCAGACCAGGTTCGGCGTCGTTTTCCAGAGTTTCGAAATCATTCTCATCTATAAAAACGACACTGTTCATGCTATCAGGCCCGCGGATAGATTCGGCAACTCCTTCTATGTCAACAATAATTATTATGTAGTTGAGATAGGTGTGGGATTGAGGATGCTGGTTGATGACGGCCTGCAGACTATCACTGATGATCGCCTCTTCTCTCAGGATGAAATTCAGTTGCTCACTACGGTAAATGCAAACGACCTTCTTGTAGGGACAATGAACAACGGGTTGTTCGTGCTCTCAGGTCAGACCATGCAACCCTGGGATACCGAAATTTCTGAAGAGCTGAAAAAATCCAAGCTTTATTGCGGGTCTGTTCATAACAGCACTTTCCTTTTCGGAACCATCAAGAGCGGATTGTTTGTGGTGAATGAGAGAGGGGAGATACAGGAGCATCTGAGCAGATCCAACGGCTTGCAGAACAACACCGTTCTGTCACTGTTTGTTGACCGTCAGGATAATGTCTGGCTCGGACTGGACATTGGGATTGATTTTCTTAAATCAAGTCTCCCGACATCAGTTATAAATGACAATTTCAATATTGCTGCCACGTATGCAACTGCAATCCATAACGGCAGATTCTATATCGGGACAAACCAGGGTCTCTATACAAAGGAGCTTGGCAAGCTCAGAAGCCACATTAATATTGAGTATGACCTTGTTGACGGTATGGAAGGGCAGGTCTGGAATCTTACCGTAGCAGGAGGGCAGTTGCTTTGCGGGCATCACAACGGAGCATACTCAATTGACGGGACAAAATCCACAAAGCTTACCAACAGCAGGGGTGTATGGAACTTTAAGCCAATCCCGGGTCATGACAAACTGATGCTCAGTGGCACATATGACGGATTGATAATCTTTGAGAAAGGCAGGGATGGAAGATGGAAGTTCAGAAACAGGGTCCAGGGATTTGACGTCTCATCAAAGGATCTGATTTTGAGGGATGACAACTGTCTGTGGATGAGCCACGGATATCTGGGACTGTTTCATATTCATCTCAACGAAGCACTTGACTCTGTTATCCTTGTTAAGGAATACAGGGGCATCGGCAATCTGCCGGAGGAGTTGCCCTACATTTTGCATGTCAGGTCAGGCGACTTTTTCATCTCAACCAGCCAGGGGATTTACCAGTATGACGAACAGAAAGAGCTTTTCAATAAACCTGAAGAGCTGAATGATTTCTTTAAAGACTTCACACTTATATATTTCCTGAAGGAAGACCACAACCGTAATCTATGGTATTCAGCACGTGAGGGGATGGGTGTCTTCAGACTTCTGGAGGATGGAACGTTTACCAATATTTCGACACCGTTTCTGGATCTCAATTATACTCGTGTTTCACCGTTTGACAATATCTATATCCAGGATCCGGCCAATATATTCATTGGTACACAGAAGGGACTTGTTCATTATGACCCATCAGTCTACAAGAACTATTTCGATGAGATGTATGTTTACATAAACCGGGTCGCTGTTTCCTCAAAGCGGGAGGACTCGTTGTACTATTTCTCAGGCAACTCACATCTTGCTGAGCGTGAGATTAATGAACAGTTTTCATTGCCCTACGCCTGGAACAATATATCCTTCAGGTTCAACTCTCCGGATATGGAGAATGCAGGACACATTGAATACAGTTATCGCCTGATGAATTTTGATGATGACTGGTCCAACTGGACAGCGCTAAACAGTAAGGAGTACACCAATCTGCACGAAGGGGATTACTGCTTCGAGGTTAAAGCGAGAAACATATATGGTAATGTCAGCTCGGAGGATAGATTTTGCTTCACTGTTGAGCCTCCTTTCTCCCGGTCATACAAGGCGCTGATATTGTATTTTCTTCTGTTTTCCGGCATCATCATGGCCTCTGCATATTTCTATAAGCGAAGAATAGACAGGGTAAGGTTGCAGGAGAAGGATAGACAGATAAATGCTTTCAAAAAGACAGAGCAGACGCTTGAGGAGCAGAAACTGGCGGCAGAAGCGGAGGTGATGCAACTCAAAAACGAAAGACTGCAGTCTGAAATGAACCATAAGAACAAGGAGCTTACTTCGGCTGCCTATCACATTATACAGAAGAATAAATTCCTGAACTCCCTTAAACAGGAACTGTCATCATTGATCCAGAATGCCAAAAATGAGTCTGTAGTAGCTGATCTGAAAAAGATCAGCCGTAAGATAGACCGGGATATTCAGAATGAAAAGAGCTGGGAGGTCTTTGACCGTTATTTTGATGAGGTGCATCAGGAATTTCACTCCCGCCTGAGAAATTTGCATCCGGAGCTGACTCCCGGAGAATTGAGACTTTGCAGTTACTTGAGGATGAATGTGTCAACCAAGGAGATTGCTCCCCTTATGAATATTTCAATACGTGGCGTTGAGATTAGCAGGTATCGGCTGAGGAAAAAGCTGAAACTGGATCAGAGTGCCAATCTCGTGGATTACCTGATGCAGATCTGAAGCCGGATAAGAGTGCCGGTCTCTTAGATTATCTGATGCAGATCTGAGGCAGTATCTCAGAGTAATTGGATCTTGTTGACTGGCTTATGCTGTTCTGATGCCGGATCAGATTGCAGGTATAGTGGATCACCTTCTTCATCTCTTAAGCCGGGTATGCATATCAGTCGTGTCTGGTATATGATGTGAATATGCAGCCCGCCACCTCTTCGTTTATACATCAATTTTGAGAAGTCCTGGCCTTCCTTTTCAGTTCTCTTCTTCTCCTTGTGATGTACAATCTGCTTCCGGATGTTGAGCTAATGACGCGGAAGAATACAGACAATAGGCTGATTGATAAACATATAAATCAAATGTGATGAAGTATTGATGTATATTCTGGTTGTTCATGATGTAGTTTTTTTTCCAGAAAAAAAGTGATATTGAAACAACTTTAGATTTACTTGTGGAACTGTTTCATATCATATAGTACGAAGCATGTAAATGAACTTTCACCTGAATGAGAAACAACCGAGTAAGCTGACAATCTCAAACCTGAATAGTATGAAAAAAAATTTCCTGTTTCTGCGATTTCTGATTGTTTTATTTACAGTAACAACAGCTGTTAATGCACAGGCTGACAGGGTTACTGTGGTAAAGCAGGATAACGGAATCAAGCTGGCAGTCAACGGCCAGGATTTTATGATCAACGGTATGAACTGGGATTACTTCCCTATAGGTACAACCGTAACCTACAGTCTCTGGAAGCAATCTGATGACGTCATCAAGGCTGCCCTCGATGCAGAGATGTCGCTTCTGAGAAATATGGGTGTTAATGCTGTCCGTCAGTACACCGGTGTACCGGCACGATGGATTGAATACATCTACAGGAATTATGGCATCTACACAATGCTCAACCATTCATTCGGACGTTATGGTCTCACCCTGAGCGGTAAGTGGGAGCCGAATACCGAATATTCCGACCCGCGCGTCCGGGAACTGCTGCTTTCTGAAGTAAAGGAGATGGTGAGCGACTACAAGGATACCCCCGGGTTGCTTATGTTCCTGCTGGGTAATGAAAATAACTACGGCCTTTTCTGGGAGGGAGCCGAGACAGAGGATATCCCTGTAGAGGACAGAACCTCGACCATCAGGGCACGTCATATGTACAAGCTCTTTAATGAAGCCGTAAATGTTATGTCGGATATTGATAAAACACATCCCGTGGCAATCTGTAACGGTGATCTGCTATTCCTGGATATCATTGCGGAGGAGTGTAAGGATGTAGAGATTTTTGGCGTCAATATGTACAGGGGAGCATCTTTCGGAGATGCATTCCAGCGGGTAAAGGAAGTGCTCGATATCCCCGTAATGTTTACGGAGTTTGGTGCTGATGCATTCAATGCAGTTGAAAATGATGAAGATCAGCAGTCGCAGGCATATTATATGGTAAACAACTGGAAGGAGATCTACGGAAATGCGGCCGGCATGGGCAATGCCGGTAACTGCATCGGGGGCTTCACGTTCCAGTTCAGCGACGGCTGGTGGAAACATGGTCAGACCACCGACCTCGACGTTCAGGACAACCATGCCTCCTGGGCAAACGGTGGTTATTTCAGCGATTATGTGCCCGGTGAGAACAATATGAATGAGGAGTGGTTTGGTATCTGCGCCAAGGGTCCGACAAATGAACGCGGGCTTTATCATCTCTATCCCCGTGCGGCGTACTATGCCCTTAAGGAGGTTCACGCGGTGAACCCCTATGATAAGGGAGTCACACCCGAATCAATGGAGAGGCACTTTTCGGGCATTGAACTTAGCAGCGCCGTCCTGCAGGCCAGGGGTGACAAAGCTTCACTGGTGGGCGAGCAGGTAAAAAAAGTGCGTGTCAGCGGACTGAGAGCTGAATTGTCATCATTCAGTACAGGGGGAGACAGGATATCCACACCGGTTGACCCTGTTCCTGGCGCCCTGAAGTACCCGGATGAGCTGGGATTCGATCATATGCAGTCGTTTTATGTCGACGTGGAAGCAAATCCTTCCCCGAACCTTCGTGGAAAGGTCGCTATAAACGTCCTTGGCAATATTGCCGAGAATCCGATAGATGAGATTTTCTATGAGAACAGGGGCCGAGCCCGTGAGGTGAATACCGATGACGGCAATCTGATGCTGGCAGCCCTGAACCGAGTTAAAATATACAGCGCTGAGTTCACCTGGAACGCCAAACTGTTTGACCTTACCAGCTTCTATCGCACAGGTCACTACCACTGGGGCTATGAGGGCGACTTCTTCGGGTTGTATCCGGAAGCCAACTATGGCCCGAATATGGATATATACAACGGTGAGGCACCTTTTGGCTTTGAGATCAACGGCAAGAGGGCGCTGAATGGCCTGAAGGTCGCTTTCGGGCCGGAGCTCTGGTGGGGAGCCAACCCTGCAGTGCTGGTCAAATACAGCAGGAAGGTTGCCGGATTTGACCTTACCGGAATTTATCATGAGGACCTTGATGAGCAGGCGCCGGCAGTGAGTTCATTTGCCATACCCTCACCCCCGACGCGCAGGACGACACTGCATATCAAGAGGCAGATGGGGCCTGTAGGACTCGAACTTGGAGGTATATGGGCAGGCCAGCCGAGAGTGGGAGAGACTTTCCAGCTCGTTGAAGGAGAGCCGGGAAATTACACTGTTTATGAAGATAAAATCAATTCCAATGATACATGGGGCGGCAAGGCCAAACTGACTCTCTCCGCCGGACCTGTCAACTGGTACGCCCAGGGAGCTGCCATGGGACTGGTTGCAGGCGGGGGTGCCGACTATACAAAGACCTTTACGGGCTGGAGGCTCAAGGACAGCGGCAGCGGAAACCAGTTCAACTTTCTGACCGGTCTGACCGTGCTGGTAGGCGATTTCCAGTTTGCTCCCAACTTCCTGTGGCAGAAGCCTGTCATTGGTCCGATGCCGGGAGATGTGCCGGCTCCGGGAAGAGCCAGGAACATTCTGGATGATCCATTCGCCGTAAGACATAACAGGGAGACAGTGGCGGGAGAGTTCATGATAACCTATGACCCTACACCTGCTACCTGGATGTACGAGTGGGATAACGACGAGAGTGAAGATGCTCCGTTCGCCATCAGCGCCGGGTTCGTCTACCGCCACCATCCGACAACCCAGGATGCTGCCATAGGAATCCTGGCCGACGGACGCGCGACCTTTGCGTTTGACGGTGCTCCGCCGGCACGCGACCTCTGGGAAGCATACTCCCGGATAGTCTCCAAGCCAACACCCAATATAGGATTGATTGCGAATCTCTTTGCCGGGACCGCTGAATCAAACGGAAGTGACGAACGACTGATCCGTCGGTACGGCGGTGATCTCAGAATGATATATAAAAAGGCAAAACTGATTTCAATGGTTAAGGTCAACGACTGGGGTCCCTACGATTACCATCGCGACTTTAACCTGACATATCCTCTTCAGATAAAGGCGGACCTGTCGACATACGTGGCAAAACCCAAATGGGTTGATCTGCCGCAGACACGGATAGGGATCCGCTTCAACTGGCGGTCCCTTGACCAGTATTCACCCCGTTACTGTCCTACGAAAAACATCGACGTAAACGGAGATATGGTCTGTGATCCCACGGTGCCGGGTTACCCAAGAGGCAATGAATGGGAGATCAGGACCTATTTGCATTTTAACATAGGCATGTAACCATAAATGGAGACTAAAATGAAAAACAAGAAATATAACTGGTCAGCAATTGCCCTTATCACTGCTTTGGTGCTCGCAGGCACCGGCAGCTGTACAAGGGATTATGATGAACTGGAGCTTGCTTCCTTTCCCACCACACCTGAAGTTTTCATCGATGGTTTCAGTGCAGGACTTAACTACGCAGCATTTGGCGGTTCCAAGGTCACAGCCTTTGATGTGGATAAGGAGGTTAAATATGAGGGTTCGGCATCGATGCGATTTGAGGTGCCTGACTTCGAGGATCCGCTGGGGTCTTATGCCGGCGGCACTTACTTTACAACAGTAGGACGGGATCTCTCCGGTTACGATGCACTCACCTTCTGGGCCAAAGCTTCAAAATCGGCCACCATTGACCTGGTTGGCTTTGGCAATGACCTGGGTGAATCAAAGTACCTCGTCTCTATGCCGAATGTTGCTGTAAACACTAACTGGAAGAAATACATAATTCCTATTCCTGATCCTTCCAGACTTAAGCAGGAGAAGGGCATGTTCTTCTATTCCGAAGGTCCGGAAGATGGACTGGGTTATACTTTCTGGATTGATGAGGTGAAGTTTGAGAAGCTGGGCACGATCGCTCACCGGAAACCAGTCATACTGAACGGAGATGACAGGGTTGAATCAGCAGTGAACGGACTGAAGTTTCCTGTCGGAGGACTGGGAGTATC
>JAVEXM010000006.1:0-2196 GCA_034004025.1 Bacteroidales bacterium | reverse complement strand
GCTGATGTAATCTCAATCTACGGGGATGCCTATACCAATCTTGACGGTACCGACTACCCCGACTGGGGTCAGGCCACAGTTGTCTCTGAAATTCAGGTAGCCGGAAACAACACCCTGAAGTTTGCCGGATTGAATTACCAGGGCATACAGCTGGCAGCCAATCAGAATGTCACCGGTATGGAGTACCTGCATCTGGACTTCTGGACAGCAAATTCTACAGTACTTAAAGTCTGGCTGATAAGTCCCGGAACCCCGCAAGCTGTGGAAAAGGACTATGCACTCACCGTGCCAACAACGGGCTGGACAAGCGTTGATATTCCGCTGACTGCCTTCTCTCCGGTTGATCTCGCCGATATCATGCAGCTGAAGTTCGACGGCAACGGTGATATCTATCTTGATAATTTATACTTCTACACCTCCGGAGGAGGCACTACCGGTGGGCCGGCTGCGGCTGCCCCTGTCCCGCCTGCAAGGGATCCTGCTGATGTAATATCTCTTTTCAGTAATGCATACACCAACAGAACTGTTAATTCATGGTCAGCAGAATGGGATGACTCAGATGTTGCTGATGTGCAGGTTGCAGGTGACGATGTGAAGAAGTATTCATTCACCAATTTCGCAGGCATTGACTTTAGCAGCAATAAGTTTGATGCCTCGGGCATGACTCATTTCCATATTGATATCTGGACTCCCGATGAGGTGGTTTCGAAGTCACTTTCAATAAAGAATGTCGATTTCGGAGGCGGTACTGCTGAGGCTACCAGTCATATACTCACTGTTGTCCATACTGCCAGCGGAGATGTTCCGGCACTTGCGACAGGATCATGGGTTTCGGTGGATGTCCCGATAACAGCCTTTAACGGAGACCAGACAAGGTCGGATCTTGCCCAGATGGTGCTTTCAAGTAATCTGAGCACTCTCTATGTTGACAATATTTACTTCTACAAGTCAGGAGGTGGCGGAACAGCTACTGAACCCACTGCGGCTGCACCTACGCCGCCTGTCAGAGAAGCTGCTGATGTGGTTTCGGTATTCAGTGGCGCATATACTGATCTGACCGGAACGGATTTCAATCCCAACTGGGGTCAGACAACTGTTGTCACCACAGTCAGTGTTGAAGGGAACAGCACCCTTAAGTATGCAACTTTCAACTACCAGGGTACTGTTTTGGCAGTTCCTCAGGATCTGACCGGAATGGGATTCCTTCATGTTGATATGTGGACTCCCGATGCAACCGTTGTTCAGGTGTCGCCTATAAACAACAGTGGTTCACCCGCGGAGAAACTAGTTTCATTAACCCCGATCACCAGGGGACAGTGGAACAGTTACGACATACCGCTCACGGAATTTACATCTTCGGGCATGGCGCTGAACGGGGTATTTCAACTGAAGTTTGACGGACAGACAGGTACAACTCCTTCAACCATCTATCTCGACAACATATATTTCTACAAAGGATCCGGCGGCGGCGGTACTACCGGACCGACGGCAGCCGCGCCAACACCCCCTGCACGAACTGCAGCCAATGTGGTTTCCATATACAGTGATGCCTACACCAACATCACCATCGGTAACTTTGATGCCGGATGGTGCGGAGGCGCTGCAGTCACCCAGGTATCAATAGACGGAAACAATACCCTGAAGAAGAATGCCGGAGTAGACTGTCACGGAATAGACTTCTCTGCCAACAGGCAGGATCTCTCCTCCTTCACACATATCCATTTCGATCTGTATACTGATGATACAAACCTGACGGGTGATGTATTCAACGTTAAGCTGGTGGATTTTGCAGGCGGTACGGGAGAGGCCTCTGCCCTGGAAGTTAATATCAACACCGGGACAACCCCCGCAATAGTTGCAGGTACCTGGGTCTCCGTGGATATTGACATCACTGCCCTGGGAGGGGTTGTTACAGGCAACCTGACAAGAAGCAATGTTGCGCAGATCGGGATAACAACCGCCAACCTGACGAATGTGTGGTATGATAATATTTATCTCTGGAAATAACCTTGATTGGCTGAGGCTTCATGTTCAGTTTTTGAACACTGAAGCTTCGGCTCATCCCGGAAACGAAGTTCATTAACAGGTAAAATCATTAAGTATGAAATCAAATAATGTATTGTTTATCAGAGGTATTCTCTTCCTGGCAGGACTCTTTATCCTGGGGGGCTGTGAGAACAACTCAGGATTGGAAGA
>JAVEXM010000209.1:0-2503 GCA_034004025.1 Bacteroidales bacterium | reverse complement strand
AATTTTGTCTTTTCAGGCAGTGTTCTGACGATCACCCTGTCGCCGGTGATGGCGGCGGCATCGAAGGCGTGGAGTGGCTGCCCCGTCTCATGAAGGACGAAGTTGGTGATGTCCACCACGTTGTTGATAGGATGGAGCCCTATTGATCTCAGCCTGTTTTGCAGCCATGCGGGTGAGGGTCCTACAGTGATACCCCTGATTGTTAGTCCTGAATACCTTATGCAGGCGTTATTGTCCTGCACCTCGACTTCAATTGCCTTACCCTGTGCATTGCCGGAGCGGAATGCACTCACGTCAGGCAGCCTGGCCATGACGGGCTTCCTGAGGTTGAAGAAGGCTGCCAGGTCACGTGCCACACCGTAGTGAGAGCTGCAGTCTATCCTGTTTGGGGTCAGTCCTATCTCAAATATTGTATCGCGTATAACACCGAAGTAATCCGCTGCCGGTGATCCCGGCCTGGCAGAGGGTTCAAGCACCATGATTCCTTCATGGTCAGTACCCATGCCAAGCTCATCCTCGGCACATATCATCCCTTCGGAGAGCTGTCCGCGAATCTTCGACCGCTTAATCTCAAAACGCTCCTCGCCGCTAAACACCATGGCACCCGGCAGAGCCACTGCAACAACCTGTCCGGCAGCCACATTGGGTGCGCCGCAGACGATCTGCAGGGGCTCCGGACCCCCGGCATCGACGGTGGTGACACTGAGCCTGTCGGCGTCAGGGTGTCTCTCACATGTGAGTACCTTTCCTATAACCACGCCCTGCATGCCTCCGCGGATCGACTCCCACTCTTCAATACCCTCAACCTCAAGCCCGAGATCTGTCAGAATGGTTGACAGCTCCTCAACTCCGGCATCGAAGTCGAGATATTCCCTGAGCCAGCTGTAAGAAATCTTCATTGCCTGTTATAATCTTTTCAGTAAGATGCAAAAGTAAGGAAAAAAGGTTATTGCCATAATAGCGGGTTTATTTATTGGATGATCATTATCGTTATATTTGCAGGCAACAGGAGGCAATATGGTTTTACAGGAAAATGACAAGCTAATACTTATCACGAATGATGACGGGCTCTATGCGGCCGGTCTGCGGAGGCTCATCAGCATCATGTCGGAATTTGGGAAACTGGTGGTGATCTCGGCTACCGAGAGCCGCAGTGCCATGTCGCAGGCGCTGACAGTCAAACACCCGCTGCGTGTCAAGCTGCTGGAGGAAGACGACGGCAAGCGTGTCTATGCCTGCAGCGGCACACCCACTGACGGTGTAAAGCTGGCCGTCAACCAGCTGCTGGAGCGTAAGCCCGACCTTATTGTATCGGGCATCAACCACGGATCAAATGCCTCTGCCAGCGTTCTCTACTCGGGGACGATGGCTGCCGCGCTGGAGGGGTGCCTTTACAATATCACCTCGGTAGGGTTTTCTCTCAACAGCTATTCGCCGATGGCCGACTTTTCAGCCTGTGACAGTTATATCCGGAGGATATGCAGCCTCGTGCTGAAGGAGCCCTTGCCGGATGGAATATGCCTTAATGTGAACATACCTGCCCTTCCCGCCGGGGAGATAAAGGGCATGGTCGTGGCACGGCAGGCCCTGGGCAGCTGGCAGGAGGAGTTCGAAAAAAGAAAGGACCCCGCAGGAAAGACCTACTACTGGCTTACAGGCAGGTTCATGAACCATGAGCCGGATGCATCCGATACCGATGACTGGGCAATACAGAACGGATATGTCTCAGTGGTGCCGGTAGCCACCGATATGACAGCCCACGGTTTTCTCAGCACACTGAAAACTAAACTCTGATATGCGGTTCAGTGCACGGTTCAATAATATCCTCTCAGGTGTTATCGGCGGAATAATCATCCCGCTGACAGCATTCATTGTTTTCTTTCTGTTCACACGTAAAGGTCTCTCATTCAGCGGTTACCTAGACAAGATAGCGGAGGCAGGCAATGTGTCGGAGGTCATGAGCATCTCTGTATTTGCCAATATTGTCATCTTTCTCATCTTTAACAGGCTTGACATGCTCAGGGCAGCCAAGGGTGTGCTCGGCATAACCATAGTATGGGCTTTTGCCGTCTTCGGGATAAAGCTTTTCTAGTATGAAGTATTTCATCATAGCCGGAGAGCCCTCGGGCGATCTTCACGGTTCAAACCTTATCCTTAACCTTTTTGAGGCTGACCCGGCTGCAGATATCGTATGCTGGGGCGGCGACCTCATGTCAAAGGCAGGAGGAAGGGTGGTAAAACACTACCGCGAGACAGCCTTCATGGGTGTCTGGGAGGTGATGGTCAACATACGGAAGGTGAGGAGAAATTTTGCGGAGTGCCGCAGGCAGATTGACCGGATGATGCCTGACGTGGTTATACTGATCGACTACCCCGGTTTTAACCTGAGGATGGCACGCTATGCCAAAAAGAGGGGAATAAGGGTCTATTATTACATCTCTCCCAAGTTCTGGGCCTGGCGTGAGGGCAGGGTAAAACTGATGAAGAGATATGTTGACAGGCT
>JAVEXM010000092.1:0-11394 GCA_034004025.1 Bacteroidales bacterium | reverse complement strand
GAGGCTGCCTTCATGGGGCAGCCTCGTCTCTTATGATGTAACCTGCTGTTATCCCGGCTTCCGATGCTGTAAACCGGCTGGTCTATACCGGGTGTCTGATGCCGCTAACCGGCTATCTTTTTCTTCTGTCCGTCAGCGGGCTGAACCTCCTTATCCTCTCCCTTGTGCCGTGTTGTCTCGAACAGCACCGGTGTGGAGACGAACAGCGAGGAATAGGTCCCGAAGACAATTCCAAAGAGCAGGGCAAAGATAAATCCTCTGATCACCTCCCCTCCGAATATGAAGATCACTATCAGCACGAATATTGTTGCCATACCGGTGTTGAGGGTCCTGGCCAGCGTACTGTTGAGCGCCAGGTTATATACTTCCTTGGTCGATCTCTTCCTGTAGATGGGAAGATACTCCCTGATCCTGTCAAAGATGACCACGGTATCGTTGAGTGAATAACCCACCACCGTCAGGATGGCAGCTATGAATGCCTGGTCGATATCCATCGAGAAGGGCATTACCCCCTGCAGGATGGAGTAGAGACCCAGCACTATTATCACGTCATGTGCCAGTGCTACCACTGAACCGACACCGTATTGCCATTTACGGAATCTGGCAAATATATAGACGAACATCCCCAGCAGGGCAAGGCCTATAGCCCATATAGCCTTGGAAGCCTGGTCCTTGGCTATGGTTGGCCCCACCGTCTCTGAACTGACGATGTATTCATTTATGAAGGTATCCTGGTTAACCCCCGGGATAAGCTCCTTCAGTCCGGCATACATCAGACCGTTCACCTCGGCGGTGGCAGTCGGATCCTCCACCTTGTACTTGGTGCTGATCTTGACCTGGTTCTCGGATCCGAAGGTGACAACGACAGGATCGCTGCCGAGCTCTTCAGAGAGCAGGTTTGCTACCTCCACAGTATTGACGGGCTGCTCAAACCTGACGACGTAAGTACGTCCGCCGGTGAAGTCAATTCCCTTGCTAAGGCCTTTGGTTGAGAGTGTAATAATGCTGAGTATTGTCAGCGCTATCGAGAATATGTACCCGTACTTTCTCAGTCCAATGAAGTCTATCTTCATGTTGGTCATGAAGTTCTGCGTGTATGGAGCAGAGAATTTAAGGGTTGCGTTTTTCTTCAGCATGAACTCGTAGATGAGTCGCGAGATAAGCACTGCCGAGAAGAGAGAGGTGATTATACCTATGACCAGTGTCGAGGCAAAGCCCTTGATCGGGCCTGTGCCGAAGTAATAGAGTATCACACCGGTTAGCAGGGTGGTGACGTTACTGTCGATGATAGCCGATGAGGCCCCCTTGTAACCGTCGGCGATGGCCTGTTTCACACCCTTGCCAGCCCTGAGTTCTTCCTTGATCCTCTCAAAGATAAGCACGTTGGCGTCAACCGACATACCTATTGTCAGCACGATACCGGCGATACCGGGCAGCGTCAGGACAGCATTGAGTGAGACGAGCACGCCCATCATGAAGAAGAGGTTCACCGTCATGGCTATGTCTGCAACCGTTCCTGCCGAGCGGCTGTAATAGAAGATCATATAGAGGAGCACTATGATGAAGGCGATAATGAACGATTTCAAACCGCTGTTGATAGCCTCCTTACCCAGCGACGGGCCCACAACCGTATCCTGAATGATACGGGCCGGAGCAGGCATCTTTCCTGACTTAAGGATATTGGCCAGGTCTTCTGCCTCTTCCAGGGTGAAGTCGCCGGTAATCTCAGTGTTGCCGCCGGCGATCTCATTCTGTACCCTGGGGTATGACCGGACGTAATCGTCAAGAACGACAGCGATGCACCTGCCTATGTTATCACGCGTCATGCGCTGCCATATCTTGGCCCCTTCGGCGTTCATGGAGAAATCGACCTTGATGTCCGTACCGGTAACTCCCGTAGAAGGTCTGGCACTGGTCACCACATCACCGGTAAGCGGTGCACGTCCGTCGCGCGTCGTTACCTTGATGGAATGCAGCTCATACAGCGTATTGGTCTCATCATATTTGTAGGGGTTCTGACTCCAGTAGAATTTCAGCTCCCTGGGAAACATCGACTTGATCTGGTTCATCGAGAGATAGCTGTTCACCCTGGCGGTGTCTTTCCCGGCCGTAAAACCTATAAGGCTTCCAGGCACCGGCTGCCCGTCCTGGGAGACGTTGGGCCGAAGCAGGCCGAAGAGCGGGTTCTGGCGGGTAAAATCCTCGAGGGTCGAGGCCTCTGCGGCTGCGGCTGTATCACTGCTGACCATGTCAAGCAGCGACCTGTCGCCTCCGGCTGTGGTATCCTGCTCTGCAGCAGCAGTGGAATCAGTCACGGATGCAACAGTCTCATCGACCTGTATTGATCTGAGGAACTCATTGGCCTGCATCAGGTAGCCTATCACCTCTGAGTTTTCGTATGTCTCCCAGAACTCGAGGTTGGCTGTTCCCTGCAGGAGATCGCGAACACGCTGTGGGTCCTTCACACCCGGAAGCTCAACAAGTATACGCCCGCGGGGCTGCAGATGCGAAATATTGGGCTGCACAACACCGAAACGGTCAATCCTGTTGCGGAGCACGTTGAAGGCATTATCAATCGCTGAATTAGCCTCTGTCTCCAGGACCTTCCGTACATCTTCGTTGGTCGAATTGAAGTTAATGCGATCTCTGAGTTCGACGGTGCCAAAAATACCCGCAAGCCGTGCATTCGGGTCGAGCTCTTCAAATGCCCGGATGAACAGTGTAATAAAATCCTCGTTGGCGCCTGCCACCCGTCTCTGCTTTGCCTGCGCCAGTGCTTCATTGAATGTCTTGTCAGTGCTGTAGTTGGAGAGAGCCCTGACAATATCCTCGACCGAGATCTCGAGCACCACGTTCATCCCGCCCTTGAGGTCAAGGCCAAGGTTGAGCTCTTTTGTCTGAACTTCCTTGTAGGTGTTACCCAGAAAACCCCACTGATCTTTCGG
The DNA here is from genome assembly GCA_034004025.1 of Bacteroidales bacterium. Taxonomy (GTDB): domain Bacteria; phylum Bacteroidota; class Bacteroidia; order Bacteroidales; family VadinHA17; genus SR-FBR-E99. The sequence continues at coordinate 8,449 of JAVEXM010000092.1, read as the reverse complement.
CAACGAGGCAACGGAATCAATATAATTCAACTCTTTGGTCAGATCGCCTGCCGCATATTCCCTTGCCTCCTTCTTGACCTTATATGATGCCAGAGTGAAAGAGATCTGGTAAATGCAAACAAGCGTCAGAGCAATAGCCAGAGCTGAAATTAATCCTTTGTTCTGCATCTGTATCCTCTTTTAAAATTGTTGATTGTGTGTGAATCGCTTAATTATTACGAGGCGCAAATATATAACTTTATTTTCTGAAAGCGTCATTAAATAAGCAAAACTGCCGGCGGCTGCCGGCAGTTTACAGGAATGCTGTTTCAGCTACTCCACAAGCCTCTCGTAATCGGTCTCCAGCGGCTTGCGGTTGACAAAGTCATACAGTGTCAGTGCCCGCAAATTGAAGTAGTAAGTCCAGTAGTTGTTTAATGCCTGGATATAACTGCGTCTGTTCTGGTCTTTCTTGGTGTCGGCGTTATTCAGCTCAAGGACATCTATCTTCCCGATAAGAAAACGCTGTTTGGTAACCTCGAACATCTTGGCCGCCACGGTATCAGACTTGGCGGCAATGAATACCTGGTTTCTCTGCAGATTAAACTGTTGCACATCGAGCAGGAGATTCTGTTCGAAGTCGATCCGCGACTGTTCTACCTGCATGCGGGTCAGCTCCTCGCTCGACTGCGCCATCTTAAATCTTCCGCGCCCGAGACCCCAGTCGAGTATGGGCAGCGTAAATCCCACCCTGATTGTCTGCTGCTGGTTGGGCTGGTCATAGGCCATATCAAGCAGTGGGTCCTGGTCGCGCAGACCGTATGATGCCGTAAGGTTGGCGTTGAGACCCTTCTCGGCCTTTGCCTGTGCCACCGAGCTCTGGGCTTCGACAAGCTGCCGTTCAAGCGCCACCAGTTCAGGATTGTTCTCTTCGGCCAGTCTCAGCACCTCGCTTACTTCGACCTCAAGGTCAGGGATCTCATGGGGGATGAAAAGCTCAAGGCGCACCGACTGATTAAAGCCAAGGAATGACCGAAGCTTCAGCTCCCTGTCACGCAGGTTGGTCTCCGACTCATTGATAGCCGTGCCGGCATTGAGGTATGAGAGCTCCATCTGCAGCAGCTCATCCTCTGCAATAGTACCCAGGTTATATCTTCCGCGGGCTATCTGGTACAGGGTGTCGGCGTTCTGCATGTTGGTCTCCGCTATCTCCATGTTGATCTGCGCCAGCGCAAGGTTGAAGAAGTACTGCACAGCCATCATGTGAACGTTCTCAACATCACTGAGGTATGTCTTGCGGGCCTCTTCGTACTTGAGAGGTTCAATCTTCTTCTGCCATTTGAGCTCATTGAACCTGAAGAGCGGCTGTGTGAGCCGGATGTTCAGCGGAGCAGTGATATATTTGTTCGCATTGCGCTCGAAGTCGCGCTCAAAGGTGAGATCCGAAACCAGCGATATCGATCCTCCCGTCAGCCCGATGTTCTGAGCCAGGGCCATCGAGCCCGACGTCTGAAGTATATTGGTTGATGCATAGTCATACTGCTCGGTCACAGAGTTCCATACCCTGCTGTAGGCCGTACTATAGTCGGGTAACTGCCCCGTCAGTGTGAGCGCAGGCCGGTATTCGGCAACAAAGGTGCGGTACTGCCAGTAGCTGGCACGAAAACGGTGCTTCGCGATGAGGGCATAGGGCGACTGCTCTTCGGCCAGCCTGATCACCTCATCAAGAGTGAGTTGCCGGGTCTCCTGCGACCTCAGGTTGGTACTGAAGAGTGAAGCTATTATAACAGCTATTGATAGGATTCTTATTTTTTGCATTGTTCTGATTTATTCATAACGAAGTGATTCAATCGGGTCTCTCTCCGAGGCCCGCTTGGCCGGTGAATAGCCGAAGATCACACCTACAGCCGCTGATACTCCAAAGGCAACCACCACCGAGAAAAGTGATATGATGGTGGTAATACCCGCTATCTCCTGTATGAGTACTGCCAGGATGATGCCCAGGAAGACACCGATGAAGCCCCCGGTAACGCTTATCAGTACAGCCTCAGAGAGAAATTGCACGACGATATCCATTTTCTTGGCTCCGATAGCCATACGCGTGCCTATCTCCTTGATCCTCTCCATCACCGAGGCAAACATAATGTTCATGATGCCTATACCTCCCACTATCAACGAGATACTGGCAATGGCACCGAGAACTATATTGAATATGTCTTTTGTCCTCTGCTGCTGTTTGAGCAGCAGCTCCGGCACCGTGATCTCAAAGTCCTTGACACCTGAGTGTCTCCTAAGCATCATCCTGCTCAACACCTCGGTGGTGGGCGTCAGCTGTTCGGTCTCCCAGACCTGCACAACGATCTTGTCAAGCTGGTTGTAGTTGGTCTCGGCCGATGAGGCATCGGAGCCGCTGACAACCACCCTCGCCCTGTGTCCGCCACCTATGATCTGCATCGAGGTGGCCGCGGTGGCCAGTTTGGTGTTCACCAGTGCCCTGTTCTGATAGCGCATTAACATCGTCTTTATTGGGATGTAGACGTTGTCATTGTAAACGTTGACACCCTGCTCCTCAAAGCCTGTGAGTGAGACATTGGTCTTTTCAAGCACCCCAATTACCTTCAGCCATACATTGTCAAACTTCAGGTACTGCCCTATCGGATCCACCTGGCTGAAAAACTTGGCCCTGATGTTCGCCCCTATTATACAAACCTGTATTCCGTGCTCTTCCTGGTAATCGTTGAAGAACACCCCCTGGGCGAGAGGCAGATTGTACAGCTCAAAGTAGTCGTTGGAAACACCCACGAGCTTGGCTGAGTACCTCATGCCGCTGAGCACTATGGTGGAATTGAATGAGATCTCGGGACTGATTCTTCTGACGGACGGGATTGCGCTGCGTATTGCTTCCACATCAATGAGGGTAAGGCCTCTTGAAAACTTGTTAAGCTGCATCTCGCCCTCACCGCTCTCCTCGCTCTTCTCCTGTACAATGGGGCTGATGAGTATGTTGTTGACCCCGACCATCTTTATCTGCTCGAGTATCTCCTGCTGTGCCCCGTTACCTATTGCCAGCATGCTGATGACTGCAGCCACGCCAAAGATGATACCCAGCGCGGTCAGAATGGACTTCAGCTTATTGGAAAGGATCGACTCAACAGCTATGCGTATATCGTGGCCGTATCTTTTGAACATGTTACTCCTCCGTTTTGTGCCTGTTTAAATCCGGGAAAAACCTACCGGTTGCGGATGACAACCTGCTGTCTCACGGTGGTGTCCGATGGTGCGGTTCCTGTTCTTCCCTGTCCTGCTCCGGTGCCACCTGCACCTCTCATCTGACGCATGGCCTCCCGCTGCTCAGGCGTAAGGCTTTGCATATACGCCCGCATCTGCTCCGGGGTCATGTTGGCCGGCATGCTGTCTCTCTTCCTGCCGTTCTGCTGCAACCTGTCCTCTTCCTCCCTCAGCCTCTTGCGCTCCTTAACCGTGGCGATGAGATCCTCACCCGAAACCTTGAACCTGTCAGCTCCCTCCGGGATGGAGAGATAGAGTTTCTCACCGGCTTCAATCCCCTGCTCAACAATCACATCATTCTCATTCGATTCACCGAGAATAACCACCTGGCGGGTGCCGCTCTTCGTATATACCATCGGGACGCTGTCAGCCGTAGCAAAGACTGTCTCCAGAGGTATGTAAATGACATCGCTGAATGTCTGCGTAATTATCTGGTTGCCGGTAGTCATCGAAGGCCTGAGGATAGGATCGGAGCCGTCAACATTGATTATCACCTCAAACACCTTGGCGTCAGTGTTGGGCAACTGCTCACCGATGTTGGCCACGCTGGTCACAATACCAGTGTATGATTTCTCGGGGAAGGCATCAACGGAAAGCCTGACCTCCTGGCCAACCTTGACCTTGCTGACGTCAATCTCATTGACATAGGTCTTTGAGATCATTGAGGAGAGGTCAGGAAGGGTAGCCACCACAGGATCCCATGGACTTATCTCTGATCCCACCTTGCGTTTGGTTCCGCCCCACTCTCTTTTGTATATGACCATTCCGTCAGACGGCGCATTAATGACAAACTTCTGAATGATTTCCTGCATCTCATTGACCTTTCTGCGTTGCTTGGCCAGCTGTATCTCAGTATCCCTGATGTCTGCACGGGCCTGCCTGACCTTCAGGTCATAATTGCTACAAGACTGCTCAAAGGCTCTCTGGGCCTTGTCAAGAGATATCTGCGCCTGCCTGATGGTGGTGGGTGGCTCATATTTTGACTGCTCCAGGGTAATCTCCGCCTCCTCCATGTTGAACTTCAGATTGACAAGATCATCTCTCAGGTTGCCAAGTGTGATGGTGGTGTCAAGCTGCTTCTTCAGAAGCTCCGTCTCCAGCGACTCCAGCCTGTCAAGCTCATCCTTCAGCGTGTTGTCAACACTCGACCGGTCGAGGGTGGCGACATAATCTCCAGCTTTCACCTCGGTCCCCTCAGGAATAAGATCCTGAATTTTGATGCCGCCGAATCTCATGTTTCGGCTGCTGAGACCTTCAGGTCCCTTTATGTCAGTGGAGACCTCGGCCTGCAACTCACCGGTTGTGGTGACAACGATCTCAAAATCGCCCTGCTGGACCTCAGCAAACAGGATGCCCGGATCTTCCTTGCTCGACAGTTTGCTGATCACGATCATCGCAACAACTGCAACAGCGACAACGATCGAGGTAATGATAATAGTCCTTTTCATCTGCGGATAACTCTTTTAAATTTTAATGCCGTGAAATTATTATAAATTAATGCTTCAATGTTAATTTTAAGTAAACATTAACTTTCATTAACGTAACAGTATAGCTTAGATGCAAAAACCGTTCAGTAATTTAAAAACAACCCTCTGAAAGTGCAAAATTTAGAGATTTTTAACAATGTCTGTCACTTTGGCTGCCAGCTTTTCTGCCCTTTCCCTGTCTCTCTCTTCGGCATAAACACGGATTATGGGCTCAGTGTTCGACTTGCGTATCTGCACCCATCCTGAGGGGAGGTCAAGTTTGATGCCGTCACGGGTATCGAGGGAGGCTTCGGGGTATTCCCCGGCAAGCACCCTGCCCAGTCTCGTCAGATCAACATCTCCCGTCAGTTCAACCCTCTTCTTGGCTATAAAATAATCGGGGTACCGGCGCCGGAGCGCGGAGCACGATATTTTCCCATGTGCAAGATGTGTCAGGAAGAGAGCTGCGCCTGCAAGTGCGTCCCTGCCATAGTGCAGTGCGGGGTATATCACACCACCGTTGCCTTCGCCGCCGATTACAGCTCCAGTGTGTTTCATCTCAGCCACTACGTTTACCTCCCCCACCGGGGCGGAGCTGTATGTGCATCCGTGACCCTCGGTCACATCCCGCAAGGCCCTTGTCGACGACATGTTGGAGACGGTGGGTCCTTTATTGTGTGACAGAACGTAATCGGCAACGGAGACCAGGGTATATTCCTCCCCGAACATCGATCCGTCTTCGCAGACTATCGCCAGACGGTCGACATCCGGATCTACCACGAAGCCGAGATGAGCTCCCTCCTCCTTCACCACACGCGATATTTCGCCCAGGTGCTCCGGCAGAGGCTCGGGATTGTGCGGGAAGAGGCCCGTAGGTTCACAGTATAGCTCTATCACCCTCTTTACCCCGAGTGCCCTGAAGAGGGCAGGCATGGCCAGTCCGCCAACGGAATTTACCGCATCAACGGCCACGGTGAAGCCGGCAGCGGCAATAGCCTCAGCATCAACCAGTGGCATGCCAAGAACAGCCTCAATATGCTTTTCTGTCCAGCCCGTGTCAACTGTCTGTTTGCCCAGCTTATCGTAGCTCACGTAGTCAAAATCCTCCCTCTCCGCGATGTCGAGAACCTCCCTGCCGTCAGCGTCACTGAGAAACTCCCCCGCTTCATTGAGTAGCTTCAGGGCGTTCCACTGTGCAGGATTATGGCTTGCGGTGAGTATTATCCCGCCTCCGGCTCCGAGTCCCGTGACCGCTATCTCCACCGTCGGGGTGGTCACCAGTCCGGCGTCAACAACTTCGATGCCAACACTGCGCAGTGAGGCATTCACAAGCGCTGCCACCATCTCACCCGAGACCCTGGCATCCCTGCCGGTAACCACTTTATGGGCTCCCTTACCCCGGCGCTTCAGCCAGGTGCCGTAAGCTGAGGAAAATTTTACAATATCGGGTGGCGTGAGCGACTCGCCTGGTCTGCCGCCAATGGTTCCCCTGATGCCGGAGATGGATTTTATCAGTGCCATTTTCAGTTTGTATTATCAGTATGCAAAGGTGCGAAAAAGATCGGGGAGAAAACCGTTAATTAGTTGTAAATTTGCACCCTGAAAAAGAATGAGCATGAGTAAGATGTCGGGAAAACCGTCACAGAGAAGATCCGCAGGGGGGACAGCGCGCAAGCCGCGAACAACTACCGGGAGAGGATCAGCCGGAAGGAGAGCCACGGGGACCCCCGGGCCTGGAGCCGCGCGCAAGCCGCGAACAACTCCCGGGAGAGGATCAGCGGGGAAAGCTGCAGGATCAGCGGGAAAAGCTGTGGGATCAGCGGAAATAGGAGCCTCCGGACCGGAATCCGCGGGAGCGGACAGGAGAAGAGCTGCACCTGCACAGAGAAGAACCACCGGACCATCAGGGAGAAGAGCCGCCGCACCGCCGGCCGCAGCCGCAGAGCCGATGAGACTCAACAAGTACATTGCCAACAGTGGCCTCTGCGCACGGCGGGAGGCCGACGAACTTATCAAAAGCGGATACATCACCGTCAACGGGGTCAAGGTCACCGACATGGGCGTCAAGGTGAAACTCACCGACAATGTTGAATATAAAGGCAAGAAGATAACCCCCGAAAAAAAGGTCTATATCCTGCTCAACAAACCTAAAGGCTATGTCACCACCGTCAAAGACCCACACGCCACAGATACGGTACTCGACCTTGTCAGGGATGCCACCGGCGAAAGGATATACCCTGTCGGCAGACTCGACAAATCGACCACGGGAGTACTGCTCCTGACCAATGACGGCGACCTTGCAGGCCGACTGACACACCCGAAATACCAGGTACGGAAGGTCTATCATGTTTTTGCCGATAAAGAGATCACCAGGCATGATATGGAGAAGATCGTTGAGGGAGTGGAGCTTGAAGACGGAACAGTGAGCGCCGATGCAATATCATACCCTGATCCTGACGACCATACGCAGGTGGGACTGGAGATACACTCCGGACAGAACAGGGTGGTGCGACGCATCTTCGAGAAGCTGGGCTACAGTGTCCGTAAACTCGACCGCGTAAGCTTCGCCGGCCTGACAAAGAAAAACCTGCAGCGCGGCACGTGGAGATTCCTTTCTGCCAAGGAGGTCAGCATGCTGAAGAGAGGCATTTACAAGTAGTTGGAGAAAGCTATGGAGCACAGGTCCGGATTCGTGAACATACTTGGCAACCCCAACGTGGGGAAGTCAACACTGATGAACGTGCTCGTGGGTCAGCGGCTCTCCGTCGCCACAGCCAGAGCACAGACCACCCGGCACAGGATCATGGGCATACTCTCCGGTGAAGACTACCAGATAGTATACTCTGACACACCCGGCATTCTCAACCCGAAGTACAGGCTTCAGTCAGCCATGATGCGCTCCGTGGAATCGGCACTTGAGGATGCAGACCTGATACTCTATGTCACCGATGTGGTTGAGACAATCTCGAAAAACGAATCCCATCTGAACCGAATACTCTCCTCCCCTGCAGACAAGATAATAGTAATCAATAAGATAGACCTCACCGACCAGCCCGGACTCGAGAAACTTGTCGGGATCTGGAACACAATGGCTCCGGGAGTGCCGGTCTTCCCGGTCTCAGCTGTCAACAGGTTCAACACAGACAACCTCCTCCGGGAGGTCATCGAACGCCTGCCGCCGGGACCGCCATACTTTCCGAAAGACCAGCTTACCGACCGATACGAACGGTTCTTTGTGACCGAAATCATCAGGGGAAAGATCTTCGAACAGTACCAGAAGGAGATCCCATACTCCGTGGAGGTGGAGATCGAAAGCTACACCGAGGAGCCTGCCATTAACAGGATCGGGGCGGTGATATACGTGGTGCGCGAAAGCCAGAAAGGGATCATTATCGGCCACAAAGGCTCCAGACTCAAACGCGTTGGGACGGAAGCGAGAAAAGAGATGGAGGAGTTCCTGGGTAAGAAGGTTTTCCTGGAGATGCATGTCAAGGTGGCATCCGAGTGGCGTGATAACCCACGCATGCTTAAGAAGTTTGGTTATATGTAGTCCCAAGAATTGACAATGAGTAAGATAGCAGCAATAGTCGGCCGCCCCAACGTGGGTAAATCAACCCTCTTCAACCGGCTCACCGAGAGCCGTGACGCCATAGTAAATGAGGTGAGCGGGGTGACACGCGACAGGCACTACGGAAAGGTCACATGGAACGGGGTGG
>JAVEXM010000091.1:0-11488 GCA_034004025.1 Bacteroidales bacterium | reverse complement strand
GATGATCCGGAACCCCTCGCTCTGGATGGCCGATTTCGTGACAGAAAAAAAGTGGAACTACACCCAGGGGCTGATGGGCCTTGCCTTCCTGAAGCTCTATGATGTCACTGATGACAAACGGTATTTTAATTACGCAAAAGGTTACGCCGATTCCCTGATTGACGCCGATGGAATAATTTATAAGTACAGGATGGATAACTACAACCTTGACCAGGTCAATCCCGGCAAGATGATGTTCATCCTGTACGACAAGACCGGCGATCCGAGATATGAGAAGGTGATTCAAACCCTTTACCGCCAGTTGCAGAACCAGCCGCGGACAGATGAAGGCGGGTTCTGGCACAAGAAGATATACCCTGACCAGATGTGGCTTGACGGTCTTTACATGGGTGCACCGTTTTATGCTGAATACGCTTTAAGGTATAACCATCCTGATGATTTCCGTGATGTGGTGAATCAGTTCCTGATTATTGCTTCCCGCACATATGATCCTGTCACAGGCCTTTACAGGCATGCCTTTGACGCATCGAAGAAGATGGCCTGGGCCGACAGCATTACCGGCCAGGCTCCTCACGCCTGGGGAAGAGCCATGGGGTGGTTCTCAATGGCAATAGTCGATGTACTCGATTTCCTGCCTGTGGATCAGCCCGGAAGGAATGAACTGACCGGGATACTGCAGGGCATGGTGCAGAAGCTGTCAGAAATCCAGGACCCTGCCACTGGCGGATGGTACCAGGTGCCTGACCAGTCCGGCGCTGAAGGAAACTACATTGAAACATCGTGTACTGCCATGTTCGCCTATTCAATTTTCAAGGGGGTGCGGATGGGCTATCTTGACGGTAAATACCTTGATATCGCGGAAAAGGCGTACCAGGGTCTCCTGGACAACTTCATCGTTACAAATCCGGATGGTACGGTGACCATGAAGAATATCTGCGGAGTAGCCGGCCTGGGAGGCAATCCTTACCGCGACGGCTCGTATGAATACTATATCGGCGAGGTGATCCGTGACAATGACCCCAAGGGCGTCGGACCCTTTATCCTGGCCAGCCTGGAACACGAGAGGATCAGGAAGTAGAAGGAAAGTCTGAAAGTCTGAAAGTCTGAAAGTCTGAAAGTCTCCGACCAAATTCTCCACCCTTTTGCCAAAAAAGTGTACTGCCTCTGCAGGGTGCAGATATACCTTTGTTTCAGAAAAAAAACAGGTTGCTGATCATGCAATGTATTAAACCGGTTTTATTGATCTTCCTCGTTGCCGTATTGGCATCCTGTACTGAAGATGACAACTGGAAGATGGCTGCAGAGATTGAAGAGTCAATCCTTATGACGACTTTTCCTGCAGATACAGTATTTATTACTGACTTCGGCGCTGTGGCTGACGATGCATCCTTCCTCAATACCGGAGCCATCGCTGCTGCCATCCTGAAATGCCACAGCGAAGGAGGAGGTGTGGTGTTCGTCCCGGAAGGGAGATGGACAACCGGTCCCATCACATTGATGAGCAACGTTAACCTTCACATAGCCAAGAATGCCACACTGGCTTTCTCAACTGATTATGAGCTGTACCTCCCTCCTGTTCTGACACGCTGGGAAGGAATGGACTGCTACAATATTCATCCTCTTATTTATGCAAGGGATGCTTCTAACATTGCCCTTACCGGGAAAGGCACCATTGACGGCCAGGCTTCAAACGAGGCATGGTGGTGGATGAACGGCAATCCCGATTACGGCTGGCGTGAGGGGATGAACAACCAGGTACTCTCAGGAAGGATCCGGCTGCTGGCGTATGAACAGAACCAGACTCCTGTTGAGGAACGCCGGTTTGACCTGGGGGGAGCGCTCAGACCGCAACTGATTAACTTCATGCGCTGCAACACGGTGCTGATCGAAGACCTGACCCTCAGGAACTCTCCCTTCTGGGTGATTCACCCGGTACTGACTGACAACTTCATCCTCAGGGGGGTGACCATCCGGAGTGCAGGTCCAAACTCTGACGGTTGTGATCCTGAATCATGCAACGGTGTGTTGATAGAAAACTGCCGCTTTGACACCGGCGATGACTGTATAGCCATCAAGTCGGGCAGGAACAACGACGGCAGAAGATGGTCAGTGCCGTCGCAGAATGTTATCGTACGAAACTGCAGGATGGAAGACGGTCATGGCGGGGTAGTGATCGGAAGCGAGATCTCCGGCGGATTTAAAAATCTCTTCGTTGAAGACTGCGAGATGGACAGCCCGGAGTTGCTGAGAGTGATACGTATCAAGACATCCTACTGCCGGGGCGGTGTAATAGAGAACATTAATGTACGCAATGTGAAGGTTGGCAGGTGTGAGGAGGCCGTGCTGAAGATCAATCTCATGTATGAGCCTCGGGAAAACTGCCTGAGAGACTTCCCGCCCTATGTAAGGAATGTGACGCTTGAGAATGTGACTTCAGCCCGGAGCAGGTACGGCGTTTATATTATAGGTCTTGACAGTATGGTCAACGTTTCGGATGTGACGGTCAGAAATTGCACCTTCAACGGTGTGGAGGATGGTAATCTGATCACCGGCGCTGAACACATCAGGCTGCGGAATGTCTCAGTTAACGGTAAAAAGACCAGGAGCTGACGTGTTATCTTACAGGATTCCAGCCGTCATGGCGGGTAAAGACATTTTCAATGGTATACCATTTTGCCTCCTTGCGGCTGAGCTGACGGCTCCACCCCACACGGGTTCCGGGATTTGCACCAGGGCCTGTGTTCCTGTATTCTGCATAACGGGCACTTTTCTCATTGGAAGGATTATCCCAGTTGTGCCACCCTTCGGGCAGAATATGATTGCCGAGTTCACACCTCATGAAGAGTGTTGCGGCAAACGGACGCCATGGCCTGCCAAGGTATACCCTTTCAATGCCGTCGGCAGCAGTGAGCCGGCACCGGTTGAAAACATATCCGGATTCCTGGTTCTCAACCGTTGAGGCGGCAGTTACATATGAATTTTTCTTGCTGTGAATATGACATCTTTCAAACCAGGCTGTTGCAGGACCGAAGATAAAGTCGGTAGTGCCCTCTATGTAGCACTCCTCGTAATACTGCCGGCTCTCCTGGTTGGCAGTGAGAAGCGTGTCCTGGTTGCCCAGCATCCTGCAGCGGCGGAAAACCGCCCTGTCTCCGTCAGCATGGACCGCCACCGCCTGCCCTGCCGGACCGGCGCTGTTCTCAAAGGTGATATCCTCGGCAGTGAATCCCGAACCCTGAATCAGGATAGTATAGGTACGGAAGGTCCCCATATTGCGCAAACCGGCATAATCATCCCAGGTGATAACACACTTTTCCGCGCCCTCACCCTTCATGAAAAGGTTGGTAACCCACGACGGAATGACAACCTTCTCCCTGTAAACACCGGCCTTGATATGCATAAAGGTAGTGTCAGACATATAAGCCCTTATCGAGTTTACAGCCTCCTGTACGGAGGTGAATTCACCGGTGCCGTCAGAGGCCACTGTGATGTGTCTGGGCTGGCTGATCATAGCAACCGATTGCAATGCCAGTATTGCTGCAAATACGAACCTTTTTATCATGTGTGAATTATTGGTGTTTTGAGACTCTAATTTAGTTTTTTATTGCTATTTTTCCGACAAAGCTGAAAACCAATACAAGATAAATATGAAAGATCCGGGAAAGTACTCGTTCGGGATAGGTGACAGGTTCTCGCACCAGGGAAAAGCACAGCTAGAAGCGCTGATGAATGCAGCATCAAAACTGGGTGTTGAGATCACTCCCGTTTGGAATAAATCAAACAGGGAACACAACATTGTACATTCAGAGCCGGCTGACACCCGTGCCGAGGCAGATGCTTCCGTCAAAGCCATGAATTACAACGGACCGTACTTTGTCGATGCCGATCATATCAACCTCAATACTGTTGACCGGTTCATTCCTCACTCAGACTTTTTTACGCTCGACGTTGCTGACTATATAGGGAAGAAAGCATCAGACACCGATATCGAGGGCTTCGTTGAAGCTCATCGCACGTTCATCGGGGAACTCCGGATACCAGGTATCGGGGGCAGGATCATCGTGACTGAGAGCTATCTGAGGGAATTCGCCGGGAAATTCCTGTTTGCCGTTAATGAGGCTGCAGCCATCTACAGCCATATTGCATCCATCAAGGGAGAAGGGACGTTCGTTACCGAGGTATCGATGGACGAAGTAGACCAGCCACAGAAACCCATTGACCTGCTGTTCATCCTGAAAGGCCTGGCAGATCTGAAAGTCCCGGTGCAGACCATCGCTCCGAAATTCACCGGCCGGTTCAACAAGGGAGTAGATTATGAAGGTGACCCTGAGAGGTTCGGAACGGAGTTCGAAGAGGATATCCTGGTTATCAAATATGCAGTCAGGCAGTTTGGTCTTCCGGCCGGCCTGAAACTGAGTGTTCATTCCGGCAGTGACAAGTTCTCAATCTACCCTATTATCGGAAACCTCATCCGGAAGCACGACTGCGGCCTGCATCTGAAAACAGCCGGCACCACCTGGCTTGAGGAGGTGATAGGTCTTGCCCTCTCGGGCGGTTCCGGACTCGGCCTTGCCAGGCAGATATACCGGAACGCCTACGAAAGACGCGATGAGCTCTGTGGGCCTTATGCAAACGTCATAGACATTAAGCCGAACCTTCTTCCCCACCCTGATGAGGTTGATTCCTGGGAGACTCTTAAGTTCGCTGCTACCCTGAGACATGTGCCAGGAGACCCTGATTACAATCCAAGCTTCAGGCAGTTGATACACGTAGGATACAAGGTCGCTGCCGAACTGGGGAATAGCTATACGGACGCCCTCAGGGAAAATGAACAGATAATCTCAACATGTGTCTGGGAAAACATCTACCGGCGCCATATCATTCGTCTCTTTACAACAGATTAAATTCATGCCGATGAAAGAATACATAAATGAAGACTTCCTGCTCCGGGGTGAGACAGCCCGCAGGCTCTATCACGAACACTCGGAAGGATTCCCCATCATTGACTACCATTGTCACCTGAGCCCTGAAGCAATTGCCACCGACAGACGTTTCGAAGACCTGGGTCAGCTCTGGCTCGAGGGTGACCATTATAAGTGGCGGGCAATGCGAACCAACGGTATAGACGAGAAATACATCACGGGAAAGAATTCTACATTCCACGAAAAATATGACCGGTGGGCAGAGACCGTGCCGATGACCATGCGTAACCCGCTCTATGCATGGACTCACCTGGAGCTGAAGAGGGTATTCGGCGTTGGGAGGCTCCTGAACCCTGATACGGCAGCCGCGATATGGGAAGAGTGCACAGCCCTTCTTCAGCAGCCGGAATATTCTGCACGCGGACTGATGAAAAAATTCAATGTCGAAGTGGTATGCACAACCGATGATCCGGTTGACAGCCTCGAACATCATAAGACCATCAGGGACCAGGGCTTTGAGATTAAAGTCCTGCCTGCATGGCGGCCAGACAAAGCAATGTCTCCTGAAGACCCGGCAAAATTCATTAATTATATCTATAAGCTTGAAGAGACTTCGGGGATTGAGATAAAGGGATTTGCTTCACTGATAGAAGCTTTGCGTGTCAGGCACGCCTACTTCGCTGATGCAGGATGCGTCATCAGTGACCATGGGATCGAACAGTTTCATGCCGATGATTACACTGAAAAGGAGGTGGGGTATATCCTCCGGAAGGTGCTCTCCGGATCATGCCTGGAAAGCAGTGAGATATCAAAGTTCAGGTCGGCCATGTTGTATGAACTTGCAGTAATGGATAGCGAGAGAGGATGGGTCCAGCAATATCACTACGGTGCTATCCGCAACAACAACAGCCGGATGTTCAACCAGCTGGGCCCCGACACCGGATATGACTCTATAGGTGATTTCACGGTTGCCAGAACACTTTCAAAGTTCCTTGACAGGCTGGATGCCGGTGGAAACCTCGCCAAAACGATACTCTATAACCTCAATCCGAGGGACAATGAGCTAATTGCCACCATGATCGGCAACTTCCAGGACGGCTCAGTCCCGGGTAAGATCCAATTCGGTGCCGGGTGGTGGTTCCTTGACCAGGAAACGGGAATGATCAATCAGCTCAATACCCTGTCCCTGATGGGCCTCCTCAGCAGGTTCGTCGGGATGCTCACCGACTCACGCAGCTTTGTCTCATACCCCAGGCATGAGTATTTCCGCAGGATTCTCTGCAATATGCTGGGCGATGATATTGAAAAAGGCAAACTTCCTGAATCAGAGATCGGGACTATAGGCAAAATGGTAGAGATGATCTCATATTACAATGCCAAGAACTATTTCGGTTTCTGAAACCACCAAAATAAGAAAAGACAATGTCAGGTTTTAAACGGATAAATGTTGCACTGGGGATGGAAGAGACCGGTCTCGTACCACTCTTCTATCATCGTGATCCTCAGGTGTGCAGAGAGGTAATCGCTGCCTGCCATGACGGGGGAGCCAGGGTATTTGAATTCACCAACAGGGGCGACTTCGCACATGAGGTCTTTTCCGATGTAAGGAAATGGGCTCTCAACGAGCTGCCGGACATGATGATCGGTGCCGGATCAATTCCTGACGCCCCCACAGCCGCTATCTTTATGCAAATGGGTGCTGACTTCGTTGTCTCCCCGTCGCTGAATCCCGAGGTGGCCAGGATATGCAACAGGAGGAAAGTGCTCTGGATACCCGGATGCGGAACGATGACCGAGATTTCACAGGCCGAGGAGCTGGGTGCGGAAATAGTAAAAATATTCCCGGGTACCGCGGTTGGCGGACCATCGTTCGTCAAAGCCGTCATGGGCCCATGCCCCTGGACAAGCATCATGCCCACAGGGGGAGTGGAACCGACGGAAGAAAACCTTGCCGGATGGTTCGGGGCAGGTGTGACATGCGTCGGCATGGGATCGGCCCTGGTGACGGATAAGATTGTTGAGGAAGGTGACTGGAAAACCCTGGAGAAGACAGTGCGGAACACACTCAACCTCATCGGCAGACTGCGGACAACCCGAAGCTGACAGGACCTGACAGGCAGCTCTGACCAAGAATACGAACACTTGTATTAACCCTTTAAACAATCAATATGTCCTTAAAAACCTCAGAATCCGGGATGACAAACTACAGGTGGGCCATCACCTCATTACTATTCTTTTCAGTTGCAATAAACTACATGGACAGGCAGGTACTGTCACTAACCTGGAAGGATTTTATAGCGCCGGAATTTCACTGGACCAACAATGACTACGGAACCATCACCGGTCTTTTCTCGATTTTCTATGCCGTCTGCCTGCTTTTTGCAGGAAGGTTTGTCGACTGGATTGACACCAAAAAGGGATTTCTCTGGGCAATAGGAGTCTGGTCAGCAGGAGCTGTGCTTCATGCTTTCTGCGGGATTGCAACCTCTGGGATTACTGCCGGGAAATGGTTAGTGGGTTTTGAGGAAGCACGCAGGATAATAGGCACGGTGGATGACATCGGGCTGGTGACTTCGGTCAGTGTCACTCTCTTCATTTTCGCACGATTCGTGCTGGCTCTCGGGGAGGCGGGCAACTTCCCGGCAGCCATTAAGACAACTGCGGAGTTCTTCCCCAAGAAGGACCGTGCATTCTCAACAAGCATATTCAATTCCGGGGCACAGGTAGGCGCCCTTATAGCACCCATAACCGTACCGGTCATTGCAGCCAAATACGGCTGGGAAATGGCATTCATAGTCATCGGTGCAATTGGATTCATCTGGATGGGATTCTGGGTCTTCATGTACAAAAAACCTCATGAACACCCCCTGGTAAACAAGGCAGAACTTGACTACATCAACCAGGATACCATCTCTGAGACAAAGGCAAACAACAATGTAGCCAGACCGGAAAAGAAGATCCCCTTCCTGCAAACATTCAAATATCGTCAGACATGGGCTTTCGCATTCGGGAAGTTCATGACTGACGGGGTATGGTGGTTCTACCTGTTCTGGACGCCTGCCTACCTGAGTGACGTCTATGGACTGACATCAGACACCACCATGGCAAAGACACTGATATTCGTGCTTTACGCAATTGTCATGCTCTCAATCATAGGTGGCTGGCTGCCTAAATACTTTGTTGACAAACTGGGCATGGATCCCTATGCCGGGCGTATGCGCGCCATGCTGATCTTTGCTTTCTTCCCGCTGCTGGCACTTCTGGCACAGCCGCTGGGGCACGCATCCTACTGGTTCCCGGTAATAATTATAGGTATTGCCGGAGCTGCGCACCAGGCCTGGTCAGCCAATCTCTTTTCCACCATCGGTGACATGTTCCCGAAAACGGCTATTGCCACAATTACCGGAATTGGCGGAATGGCGGGCGGTATAGGCGCCTTCATCATCAACAAGGGCTCAGGAGCACTGTTTGACTTCGCATCTGGCACAACATTGGTTGACGGCCAGGCTGCAGTCATGACCAAGGAACTGCTTGCCGCCGGAGCGCAGTATCTTAATGGCCCTATGAAGTTTTTCGGGTTTGAGGGCATAAGGGCAGGGTACTTCATCATCTTCTGCATCTGCGCCGTCGCGTATCTTATAGGATGGATAGTGATGAAGATGCTGGTTCCGAAATACAAACCGATAGTAATTGATTAGATAAAAAATATAATAATGAATGATTTCAGTGATCTGAGAGGTAAAGTGGCCGCCATAACCGGTGGCAGCGGGATAATCGGAAAGACGCTCGCCAGGGGCCTCTGCAACGCCGGGGTGAATGTAATAATACTGGACTACAAGGCTGAAAGGGGAGCAATGACAGCCAAAGAGATCACCGCCGGACAGGAATCCGGATTGGCAACAAGTTTCGATGCGAATGTGATCGACCGTGATTCACTGCTCAGAGCGCGTGACCGGATAAGGGAAAAATTCGGCAGCCTTGACATCCTCATAAACTGCGCCGGAGGGAACAAAGCCACTGCCACGACAGCAAAAGAGTACATCGCAGGAGGCGAAAAAGACCTGCAAGGAACCTTCTTCGACCTTGATATCGAAGGATTTGACGGAGTCTTCGACCTGAACTTCAAGGGGACAGTGCTTCCCACAATGATCCTCGCGGAGGATATGGTCAGCAGAGGCAGTGGAGTGATCCTGAATATTTCCTCGATGAATGGCTACAGGCCTCTCACCAAGATCCCGGCTTATTCTGCAGCCAAAGCTGCAATCAACAACCTCACCCAGTGGCTGGCGGTCCATTTCGCGCCTGCGGGAGTAAGGGTCAATGCAATCGCCCCGGGATTCCTGCTAACGAACCAGAACCGGTTCCTCCTTACTGACGAAAAAACGGGCGGAATGACCCCGAGGGGTAAGAAAATAATCTCCGCTACACCTATGGGACGCTATGCCGAACCGGAAGAGCTGGTAGGTACAATGCTATACCTCCTCTCCGGGGCCTCATCATTCGTGACGGGTGTGGTGATACCTGTCGATGGAGGCTTCAGCGCCTACAGCGGTGTCTGACGGAACATTTTCTGCCGGCATTTGTATTATTTTTGAAAAATTTTTATCAGCACAACATGGGGTACCTGGAAGATTTTAAACCGGAAAAGGATTTTTTTATCGGTATCGATTCCGACGGCTGCGTCTTTGACACCATGGAGGTCAAGCATAAGGAGTTCTTCTGCCCGGCTACCGTGAAATTTTTCGGGTTGTTTGCAATTGCCAAATACGTACGCGAGACATGGGATTTCGTTAATCTCTACTCTGTAACCCGTGGTATAAACCGCTTCCCGGCACTTATCAGGGTCATGGACCTGCTCGCTGACAGGCCGGAAGTGGCAGAACGGGGAGTGACTCTTCCCGATATGGAACCGCTCAGGGAATGGGTAAGCAGAGAAACCAGGCTTGGCAATCCCCTGTTCAGGGAGTATGTTAAGGCTAACCCCCATCCTGCCCTCCAAAAGGTGCTGGAATGGACCCTGGCGATAAACGAAGACATTGCAGCCTGGTTGCGTGACACCCCTCCTTTTCCGCATGCACGTAAATCCATTGAGAAGCTTGACGTTGTGGCTGATACGATGGTTGTGTCGCAGACCCCGCTTGAGGCCCTGACGCGGGAGTGGAAGGAGCACTCGATAGACGGTTTCGTAAAGGCAATCGCCGGACAGGAGCAGGGGACCAAAAGCGAACACATTGCCCTGGCGGCCGTGGGGAAGTATCCCCCGGAGAGGATGCTGATGATAGGTGACGCTCCGGGTGACCTGAAGGCGGCAGATGATAACGGAGCCCTATTCTTTCCGGTGATACCCGGTGATGAGGACAGATCATGGAAACTGTTTCACGATGAGGCCCTTAACAGGTTCATCACCGGAACTTTCAGGGGTGAATACCAGAACAGGCTGCTGGGTGAATTCCGTCGGTCACTGCCGGAGGTGCCGCCATGGAAGCGTAAATGAGCGGACGAAACGGAGCCCTGCAAAGGGTAGATGCAATAATGGCACCACCCGCAGTAGCGGCAGGAGACAAAAAAATGGAATGACATGGTATACTATTCTGAAACTGACAGTGACAGGGGCCTTAACAGGGATAAGATCAGAGCCGCACTTGAATCTATCCTCAGCAACTTCAGCGGAAGGACCCGGGTGCTGATTCTGCCTCCGGACATGACCCGGGCACATTCGGGTGCGGGAATGATTACCGAGATGCTCTGGCAGAAGCTGGGTGAACGGGTCACAGACATCCTCCCGTCGCTGGGGACGCATGCTCCCATGGAACCTGCCGGGATAGCCAGGATGTTTGGGAAAACACCCCGCACACTCTTCAGGGAACACCGCTGGCGAACTGACATTGAGGAGCTTGGAAGAGTACCGGCATCATTCATCTCATCAGTAACGGGCGGCCGCCTTAACTTTGATTACCCGGTGCAGGTTAACCGACTCATCTCATCAGGGGGGCATGACCTGATTATCTCTGTTGGCCAGGTGGTGCCACATGAGGTCACCGGCATGGCCAATTACAACAAGAACGTCTTCGTGGGCTGCGGCGGCAGCGAGGCCATCAACAAGAGTCATTTCATCGGGGCGGTGCACGGTATTGAAAATATCCTGGGTACGATTGACAATCCGGTCAGGGCTGTTCTGGACAGAGCCTCCGAAATAGCCGCTCCGCGATTGCCGTTGCTCTACATCCTCACAGTGGTGGCCCCTGACGACCATGACTGCCTGAAAATAATGGGCCTCTTTGCCGGTGATGACATTGAATGCTTCAGGCAGGCTGCTGCCCTTTCGCGGGAACTCAACTTCACCACGATGCCCCACAGGCTTAAGAAGGTGGTGGTATGGCTTGATCCGGAGGAGTTCAAAAGCACATGGCTGGGCAACAAGAGCATCTACCGCACCCGAATGATGATTGCCGATGACGGCGAACTGGTGGTGCTTGCCCCCGGCGTCAGGACCTTCGGTGAAGACCCGGCCATTGACAGGCTTATCCGGAAATACGGTTACCGGACCACCCCGGAGATACTTGCAT
>JAVEXM010000090.1:0-11510 GCA_034004025.1 Bacteroidales bacterium | reverse complement strand
CTGCTCAACAGGCTCGGCAAGTTCCTGAATGGAGACAAGGATGCCAACATACCAATACTTACCTCCTGCTGCCCGGGCTGGGTTAACTTCTTTGAGCACAACTACCCCGAACTGAAGGATGTACCCTCAACGGCAAAATCGCCCCAGCAGATGTTCGGCGCCATAGCCAAGTCATACTTTGCAGACAAGATCAAGGTCGACCGCAAGAACATGGTGGTTGTATCAATCATGCCCTGCCTTGCGAAGAAATATGAAAGCCAGAGGTCCGAGTTTGCAGTAGACGGCAACCCTGATGTCGACTTCTCTATCTCCACACGTGAGCTGGCACATTTCATCAAGCAGGCCAATATCGACTTCAACAACCTGCCCGATGCTGATTTCGACAGGCCGCTTGGAGAATCAACCGGCGCCGGCGTCATCTTCGGCAACACCGGTGGTGTTATTGAGGCAGCGGTACGTACCGCCTATGAACTTTTCACTGGCAAGAAGCTCAGCCGTCTCGATTTTACGGAACTGAGAGGCATGGACGGCGTGAGACAGGCGACAATAGACTTCGACGGATTCCCGCTCAGCATAGGTATTGCTCACGGACTGGGCAACGCACGGAAGCTGCTTGACGAGGTCAAGGCCGGACGCTCCAAATTCCATGCTATTGAAGTCATGGCCTGCCCCGGCGGCTGCATCGGCGGCGGCGGACAGCCACTGCACCACGGCG
The DNA here is from genome assembly GCA_034004025.1 of Bacteroidales bacterium. Lineage (GTDB taxonomy): Bacteria > Bacteroidota > Bacteroidia > Bacteroidales > VadinHA17 > SR-FBR-E99. The sequence goes on along the minus strand of JAVEXM010000090.1, from coordinate 10,795 downwards.
ACTCATCAATACTTAAGGCCAGGGCAATGGCTATCTACGAGGAGGATAAGAACAAACCCATCAGGGTGTCACACGAAAACCCGTATATCATCCAGCTCTACAAGGAATTCCTTGGCGAGCCCAACAGCGAAAAGGCTCACCACCTGCTGCATACTCACTATTTCGACAAGAAAGCAAAGATCCTTATCAAACAGTAAGATCCGGGTAATTAACATTAAAATTCAAAGAGATGTCAAGTATAAAGATTGAACTGAGACAGCAAGATGTTGACAAGATCACCGAGATCTGTGATTCTTTCAGTAATGAACCGCTGGAGCTGATAAACATCCTTCACAGGACGCAGGAGCACTTCGGGTACCTGCCGGCAGAGGTGCAGGAGGTGATAGCTTCAAGACTGAATATATCCACCGCCCAGGTCTACGGTGTGGTGACTTTTTATTCCTACTTCACAATGACCCCCAAGGGCAAGCATCCTATAAGCATCTGCATGGGCACCGCGTGCTATGTCAGAGGTGCCGAAAAGGTGCTCGATGAATTCAAAAAGGAACTTTCACTGCAGGTTGGTCAGACTACCCCCGACGGCAAATTCTCGCTCTCCAGCCTCAGATGCGTTGGCGCCTGCGGACTCGCCCCGGTGGTGCTCATCGGCGAAAAGACCTACGGAAGGGTGGCCCCGGATGATGTGCAGGATATACTCAAAGAATACCAGTAACCGGCTATCGCTTTCGGCCTTTCGCGCTCCCCCTGGCAGAACTCTTCTTCTTGACGCCTGAGGAATGAGAACTGCCGTCCCGACGCACTTCGTGATCGGGATTGAGTCTCCTCCGATGTCGGAGCCCCAAACTGCCGACTGAAGAGTGCCGACTGCCAACTGCTGACTGCCGTCCCGACGCATTGTGTGGTCGGGATTGAGTCTCCTCCGATGTCGGAGCCCCTAACTGTCGACTGAAGACTGAAGACTGAAGACTGAAAAAGTACCCCTTCTGCCTCTTTTTCTCCGCAGGCTCCCGGGCCACATAGACCTTTTTCCCACTATAGGGGTCGAAGCCAAGATAATACATCGCCGTTGCCAGCGTCATCGGCGTGGGAGTGAAATCCTGCACCTGTTCCGGACGCATGCCCAGCTCCTGCAGCTCGCGTGACAGAGCGGCCATCTTCCGCTCCGTAGTTCCCGGATGCGCAGAGATGAAGTAGGGCACCAGCTCATACTTCACCCCGCTGCCACGCACTATCCCGAGAAACCTGTTGCGCAGCCTCCTGAAATGACTGAACGAGCTCTTCCTCATCAGGCTGAGTACCTCATCGTCGGTATGCTCCGGCGCAACCTTCAGCCTGCCGCTGGTGTGATTGAGCACAAGCTCCCTCAGATACTGCTCTTCAACTTTCCCGGCAGAGCTGTTGAACTCCTTCATCAGCAGGTCATACCTCACTCCGCTGCCGACAAAAGCCTTCTTTATATACGGGAGCGCACTGACCTTCCGGTACAGCGCCAGAAGCTCCCTGTGAGAAGTGTCAAGATTGTCACATACCGAAGGCCAGATGCATGACGGGCGCCCGCATTTCCGGCATCGCTCCTTATCCCTCCCCTCCATCCTGTACATGTTGGCTGACGGTCCTCCCAGGTCAGAGAGGTATCCCCTGAATCCCGGCATTGTGCTGATGCGCTCCACCTCACTCAACACCGATGCCTCGGAACGACTGCTGACAAATTTGCCCTGGTGCGCAGCTATGGCGCAGAAGCTGCAACCTCCGAAACAGCCCCGGTGTATATTTACCGAAAACCTGATCATCTCCCAGGCAGGAATGGCTCCTTTTCTGTCATACCGGGGATGAGGGGCATAGTTGAACGGCAGCTCATGGATCGCATCCATCTCTTCCTCTGTGGCCGGAGGAGAGGGTGGATTGACCACCACGCTCCTGTCGCCGCACGGCTCTGTCAGCCTTACAGGCCTGGGACTGTTGCTTGTCTTCTCAAACAGGACGAAGTTTTCAGCATAGGCTTTCCGTGAGTTCATCACCTCTCCGCATGAGTGCATGATCTTATCCTTCACCCCCGGCAAGGGTGGGGGCAGTTCCCCTGCAGGCATCAGGAAGGCTGACTGCGGCAGATCGTATATCGTATTCACTCTCTCTCCATGCCTGGTACGGTGAGCCAGTTCCTTCACCGCCTTCTCGGCCATGCCGTATATCAGCAGGTCGGCACCACTGGAGACAAGAATCGATGGCTCAAGGGCATCCTTCCAGTAGTCATAGTGCATCAGTCTCCTCATTGAGGCTTCAATGCCCCCTATAACCACGGGCACCCCGGGGTAGAGCCTTTTAAGTATCTGTGTATACACCACCGTGGCGTAGTCAGGGCGGAAGCCTGCCGTCCCTCCCGGGGTGTAGGCATCGTCTGACCTCAGCCGGCGCGCAGCAGTGTAGTGGTTAACCATCGAGTCCATATTACCGGCGGTGACGGCAAAGAAATAACGCGGTTCACCCAGCTTGGTGAAGTCGCGCAGGTCATCACGCCAGTTGGGTTGCGGCACCACCGCAACACGCATGCCGGCAGCCTCCAGCACACGGGCAATCACTGCCGCCCCGAAGGAGGGATGATCAATATATGCATCCCCGCTGAAGAGTATGACATCAGCCCTCTCCCACCCCAGCGCCTCCATCTCCTTCTTTGAGGTGGGCAGCCAGTGAAGTCTGATATTTTCGCTGCTTTTCACGTCGCAAATTTACATAATATAGCTAACTTGCCCGTAAAAGGTGCCGCAAATCGGTTATCTTCACCACAAAAGGCAGATGGTATTTGAAAGAAACAGCAGTGGCTCAGTGAAGTCAGGTACAGCTATATTCGTCTGCCTGACAGCTTTGCTCATAACGGCTTTGCCGGAAAAGGTTGACGCCCAGGATGCACCTGAAAGACCCAAGGTGGGACTGGCACTGAGCGGCGGCGGAGCAAAAGGACTGGCCCATATCGGGGTGCTGAAGGTGATGGAGGAGGCAGGACTGAGACCCGACTATATTTCCGGGGTCAGTATCGGCAGCATTGTTGGCGGGATGTATGCCATGGGGTACTCGCCTGACAGCCTGGCATCCATGTTTCGTGAATATGACTGGGATGCAGCCCTCTCTGACAGGATAGACGAGAACAAGGTGATCTTTCTGGAAAAGAAACACTACTTCAACAGCCTCATCTCCCTGCCCATAACCAGAAACAAGATACATATCCCATCGGGCCTGATCAATGGCCAGCAGATTGAAAGCGGCCTGAACCATTACTTCTGGCCGGTACTGACTGTCACTGACTTTTCTGAGCTGCCAATACCCTATCTGTGCGTCGGCACCGATATCATAACTGCAAAAAAGGTTGTCCTGACCCACGGATACCTTCCTGACGCCATAAGGGCCAGCATGGCAATACCCTCGGTCTTCACCCCTGTAAGAATTGACACCGCGCTCCTAGTTGACGGAGGTGTCGTAAGAAACTATGCCGTATCCGAGCTCCGCGACCTGGGAGCCGACATCATTATAGGGTCATACGTTAGCTTCAGAGGTATCAAGGAAGAGGATCTTGAATCGGCCTACGGTATCCTGAAACAGATAGGATTGCTGACAAGCTTTGCCGATTATGAGGAGCAAAAAGGGCTTACCGACATCATGATAGAGCCGGTGCTCAAAAATGTATCAACCCTCTCCTTTCAGAATACAGACTCCATCATAAGTAAGGGATACCACGACGCTCTTCCCTATTTTGAAAAGTTTAAGCGGCTTGCCGATTCACTTGATGCCATTGCTCCGCAGGCGCCGGTCAGGCCACTGACTGATGTAAGCTCTTACAGATTTGACCGGATAGAGGTAATCGGTAACAACATTATCAGCGATGACCAGATAAGAGGCGTGCTCGACATAGAACCCGGACAGGCTGTCGACAGGCATTTGCTTGCCGAAGGTATCGAGCTGCTTTATGGAAAGAGCTGGTTTGAAAAGGTAAAATACAGGGTGCTGCCCCGGAACGATTCCCTGATACTACAGATTGATTGTATTGAGCGCCCGCAGGCGATGCTGTACGGATCTCTTCATTATGATCCCGCCCTTGGCCCGGGTGTGGTGCTGAACATCTCTGTCAGAGATCTTATTACCTCCAGGTCAGTGATCAACTTCGACTCTTTTCTCGGGCAGTACTACCGTATCAGGCTGGGCGCCATGCAGTTCGTTAACCGAAACCAGAAGACAGGTATGGAAGCATCATTTTTCGCCGATAACACCCGCCTGCCGCTTGTCAGGCTGAGACATCAGACCGGACCGATGCTGAGCCAGAATTTCATCACCACCCTGTCATTCAGCAGGAGAATAAGCCTGAACCACATGATGAGCCTCAACGGATCAATTGAGAATCAGCACCTGATCCCTGATTATCTCACCACTGACCAAATTCGCAGACTCTCATACAACTACCTGAAACTTAACTATACCTATCAGGCTAACACTCTTAATTACAAACACTTTCCCGATAATGGCCTGGTTTACAGCATTTCCGCATCTGTTTCCGGACTACTCAGCGGAGCCGTGAAGAGGGGTACCCACCGCTATGTTTATGATAAAGAGGACGTATCATCATTCTCCTTTGAGCGTTTCTACTCCGGAAGAGCTTCATTCAGAACCTATGCCTCTCCATCGGCGAAACTAACCCTTAACTTCGGGGGAGAGGCTCTCTTCGTCACCAACGCTGATTCGGTCACCTCAAACAACAATTTTTTCTATCTCGGCGGCATCGATGCTGTGACAGACCGTTCTGTTTCAGCCGTCGGCTTCCACGCCAACCAGTTAGCTGTTAGAAGCCTCGCCGGAGTAAGGTTAGGCGGAGACTTTGAGATTCTTGATAACTTATACCTTCGTGCACTTACAAATATCTTCGCCATCCGCGAGCCTGACCGTCTGACAGGATTCAGTTTAATCGGCGGTTACGGTGTTGGAATTAGCTACATGACCATCGCAGGACCGATCACAATAGGAGTCATGCATGGGTTTTACGAAGATGAACTCCTCTATAAACCGGTGAAGGGTTACGTCAGCGCAGGCTTCAGCTTCTGAACATCTCCGCTGGCCTGATTGTTGTTTTGATATCCGGGGAGAATCTTATCCTCCCGAAAAGATGAATATCAATACCGTCATACTGCAGCACAAGAGAGTGTGCAACCTCGTGGTCCGCCGCAAGGTCAAACAGAGCTTTGATATTATGGCAGATATGCTTGACAGTGTATCTGTTGGAGGCCTCAGGGATGAGTTTCGCGAACTGCAGATGACCTACATGAATATCCTCAGGTATACCGTTGAAGGCATCAGCGATCCCGAGCGTCAAAAGGTCTATCTCAAACTTATGCGCGATATTCTCCGTCTGAATGACAGGATCAAACAGGACATTTTGGCACATCACTCGGCATGGTACACATATTCTGTCAGGGAGCGGGAGCAGAGGGAAGAGAGGCTTCGGGGAGGCAATATCGTCGAGAGCGTTGACGACCTCGTCTTCAAATCACGGCTCGACGAGGTGCTCTCTTCGGCAGAGATAGTCAACACTACCCCGGAGAACGACAGGGCCAGGGAGACAGAACAGCTGTCGGGCATCATCTTCAATCACCTGTGGCTTACCGATTTTTACGGTGAGGCAGAGGAGAGCCTGGTAAACATGCTCACCGCTTCCGGAAGGTTTGAATGGCATGAGATGGCATCTTTTGTCAGCGCCGTGACTCTCAGCAGCCTGCGGATCTGGGACCCGGCCAAACTGAAGATGCTTGGCCGCCTCACAAACAACAAAACGCCTCATGTGGCGGAGAGAGCAATTACAGGACTCATCTTCAGTCTCTACTATTACAATAACCGCCTCAGCCTCTATCCTGAGGTCATGGAGTCGGTGAGGGAGCTTGCCGCGGGAAGTAAATTCAGGGAACGCAGCCGGATGGTGGTGCTGCAGGCTGTCAGATCTCGTGACACCGAGAAACTGAGCAAGAGGATGAATGAGGAGATACTCCCCAAAGTTGTGAAGCTGAAGCCCCGCATTGAGGAGAAGCTCGACCTTGATATGATCCTTGGCGAGAATCCCGGCGAGGGACAAAACCCGGACTGGTCGGATATGTTCAGCGGATCAGAGGAGATGTTCAAGACAATGGAGGAGCTCTCCAACCTCCAGATGGAGGGATCGGATGTATATATGTCAGCCTTCTCAGGACTGAAGAAATTCGATTTCTTCAGAGAGCTGCGCAACTGGTTCATTCCGTTCTACCCTGACCATCTTGCGGTTGACGACATCTTCCGTGATGAGATACTCGGACCGGCAATCAATGAGCTGGCAGAGGCACTCTATAAAACCCCCTTCATATGCAATTCTGACAAGTTCTCTCTCATCCTGAATATGAAACACCTGCCTGCAGAACAGAAAAGCATGATGCTCAAGGTATTCAGAATGGAGCTTGAAGGACTGGAACAGATGAAGTATGACGGTGAGCTTACCGACCCGGAGGCGCAGTTCAGAACCAACGTGACCCAGTATATACACGACCTTTACAGGTTCTACAAGCTCTCCGACTTCAGGAATGAGTTCGAGGACCTCTTCACCAGCAGGCTGGATATCTACAACTCTCTTTTCTACAGGGAGATATGCGGATCCCCCGAAGATGACAGGTCGCTCGCCGATTATTTCTTCAGCAAGGAGTATTATTCGGATGCCCTGGCCCTCTATCTGACCCTTATCAGCACCGTCGCCGATGATGCTGAGCTGTACGAAAAGGCAGGATACTGCTATCAGAAAGAGGGTGAATATGAAAAAGCGGTGGAGGCCTATTCCAGGGCTGTGCTCATTGACCCCAAGACCTGGACGCTGCGCAAGACCGGCTATTGCCTGAGAAGGCTGGGGAGGTCAGAGGAGGCCCTTGATGCCTACCTGCGGGCACTGAAAAACGAACCTGATGATCAGGGTACCATACTAATGACCGCCCATTGCTATCTTGATACTGACAGGTATGAGGAGGCCCTGAAACATTATTTCAGGATAGAATATGAGAGTCCCGGTAACGTGAAGGTACTGAGACCCATCGCTTGGTGCTACCTGATGACGGGAAAGTACAAGGAGGCAGAAGAGTATTTCGGCAGACTGGCTGCAAGCGGCCTCACGCCCTATGACCTGATTAACATGGGTCACCTGGCTCTCCTGCAGGGCTCCACACAGAAGGCTGCCTCACACTATATCAGCGCACTGGAGAAGGGTAAGCTCAGCACAGAAGCCTTCATAAACATCCTGAATGATGATGCAAAGATGCTGACGGCAGCCGGCGTCAATGCTGACGACCTCCCGATCGTCCTTGACTACGTACTGATGAGCCTGAAAAAGGATCAATAATAACCGAATCAGCTTCATGAATCACAGGGCTCTGCTCAGCGGGCAAGAACCTGGGCCACGGTCTCCTGACCTCAATTGTCATGTCCCTCCTGTATTGGAGTATAAACATACCCCTGTTTTCATATCCGTCCATCCTGCTGTCACGCCTGAAATCGGGTTCCAGGCATAGAAGCACCGGGTTGAACAGACCCGGGTCCATAAGGAAATCCTGGCCGTACAAGGCTATACCACCGATGAAATACCAGGCGATATCAAAACCTCTCCAGGCAAAACTGCCGGCCATGGGCTCCGTCCTGAACCTTTTCATGAATGAAGAGCTGAAAGCACGTGCCTCCGGAGAGTCGAAATCAACATAGCACTCAGCAGGAATGAAGAGCTCCAGGTCATAATAATATTTCAGATCGATGGTCTCCAGGTCCCTCACCTCGGGATATCCTATCACCTTGATGTCATACTTGCGCAGGAGTGAGTGGATGGCTGAGAAGGCAGAACTGATGACAGAACTGTTCTTTGATGCGAGTATGACAATGTTCTCACGTTCGGCGGAGAGTAAATTCTCAAGTGAAGCGACGCCGCTGTAGGCATTGCGTCGTGATGACATCCCGGTAAACCAGTATGGTACCGGGCCGACAGTATCAAACGGAGCCACCTCCTTCGCCACCTGCCTTACACTCTCCCACAGCATCACTGTAGACGGATCGTACATGGCGCTGTCACCATGGAGGAAAACCACATTGCTTCCGTGATGTGACCTTAGCTCCCCGGCCATGATCTTTTGTGCAATCAGTTCTGAGGGGAAGACCCTGTAAAGTGTTGGCCTGTTGCTCAGAATATCCCTGTCAAGAAGTGGCACCGGGGAGACGACAGGTATATTGCGCTCTGCAGCCCATGATGAAATCTTCCCAAGATTGTAGGAGAAAACCGGTCCTATGATCAGGTCAGCATTATCAAGTTTTCCGGACCATATAAGCCTGTTTATCTGCGATGTGTCTGCATGGGTGTCATATACATCCATCTCTATGGCAAGCCCAAATGATCTCAGGCTGTCAGCTGCCATCAGGATGCCCTCATAGGCCTCCAGGAATGGAAGGCTCCTATCGTAGATCCATGTGGAGGGAAGGGTCACCTCCCTGTATATCACCTTGCCCTGTATATCCTTGCGCGTGGAGTCGGTATAGGCCCTCCTGCTGTTCTCGTCAGTATAAAACGGCAGCAACACCGCCACACGTACTGAACCGGTCAGGGAGGCGACCTCCGTGCGCGTCTCCGGTATCGTGAATATCTCGGTCTCCTCAGGAATGGTCATCGTATCAGGAACCTGCTCTCCAAGTTGAATTGTGTCTATGACACTGACAGTCTCCCTTCTGCTGTAATCGGTTGTAACACGCTTCCGGGGTATGCGCAGGTAGTCTCCTATCTGCGGGAAGAGCAGTCCCCTGTTTGCCTTCTTCAGATCTCTGACTGTAATACCATACTGCCTGGCAACCGACGCCAGGGTCTCTCCCCTCCTGACCCTGTGATAGATGTACTTCTCATCACCCTGTGCGGCGGGTGCTTCCCTGACAGTGACGGTGACAGGCCTTTCCTCAGACGCGGTATCACGTCCGGACAACGTATCCTTTGCCGGCACGGGCACCACATCACTCTTTGCCTTTTGCAAGGCTGAAGAGACTGGTATCTGCAGCATCTGTCCCTCCTGTATGCCGTTATCAGTAATGATATTTTCACTCCTGATCTGCTCAATGGTAACGTTATATGCCCTGGATATCGAATAGAGGGTCTGCCCTCTCAGAACCACATGTAGAAAATATTCCTTCCCTCCGATGACGGTACGATGGTCCGATACCTCAACCGGCACCGGCTCCTGACCGCTCAGCGGTGTAAGAGAGAGCGTCGCCAGAAGTATCACTACTGCTTTCAACAACTGTCCGCGGAGCATATTCTTAATTATCTTCATCACAAACTGAACATTCATTTATATCTGACTGCTTTCCCGTGGTATTACTTCAGCCCGGACAGGAAAGCAGTTACGTTTCTCTCTATCCTCACAAGAGGATCTTCCGTCTCATCCTTCACAAATTTCCTGCCGGTAATTTTTTCATAAAGCTCAATATAGCGTTCGGATATCTCCGTCACTATCTCCAGCGTCATCTCCGGCACCTTCTCCCCGCTCCTGCCCTGAAAACCGTTCGACATGAGCCACTCTCTCACAAACTCCTTTGAAAGCTGCCTCTGCTGCTCGCCGGCGGCGAACCTCTCCTCATAACCGTCGGAATAGAAATAGCGTGAGCTGTCAGGAGTATGTATCTCATCTATAAGGTAAATCTTCCCGTCACGTCTTCCAAACTCATACTTGGTGTCAACCAGTATGAGTCCGCGCTCAGCAGCTATCTCCGACCCCCTCAGAAAAAGTTGCATCGAGTACTCCTCCAGCATCCTGTACTCTTCCTCAGGCACGAGGCCACTGACAATTATCTCTGCGGCAGATATATCCTGGTCATGCAACCCCTGTTCAGCCTTGGTGGTAGGGGTTATCAACGGCCTGTCAAAACGCTGGTGCTCCCTCATGCCGTCGGGAAGGGGAATGCCGCAGATATCGCGTGCTCCGGATTTGTAGGTGCGCCACGAACTGCCGGTGAGATAACCCCTGACGATCATCTCCACGGGATAGGGCTGACACCTGTGACCGACCGTGACATTTGGGTCCGGTGATGCAATGTTCCACGTCGGAACAATATCGCTGACCATCTCCAGGAACATTGCAGCTATCTGGTTGAGCACCTGCCCCTTGTACGGGATGCCTTCGGGAAGCACCACATCAAATGCCGAGATGCGGTCTGATGCTATCATGACAAGGTAAGTGTCATCTATATTGTACACATCGCGTACCTTGCCCCTGTATATGTCTTTCTGGCCGGGAAAGCGGAAATCTGTCGTTATGATAGGTCTTGCCATTTTGCCTCTATTTAATATCATTTTTTTCACGGTCCCTGTTTTTCTCCTCGGCATCGTAAGCTCTCACTATCTGCTTGACGAGCCTGTGCCTTACAATATCGCGTTCATCAAAGCGTATGACCGAGATACCCTCTATGCCCTCAAGCAACCTGATGGCCTGAAGCAGTCCTGACTCACTCCTTCGGGGCAGGTCTATCTGTGTTGTGTCACCGGTAAGTATGAACTTCGAATTTACTCCCATCCGGGTGAGGAACATCTTAAGCTGGCTTACTGTGGCATTCTGTGCCTCGTCGAGTATCACTATGCAACTCTCAAGCGTGCGTCCCCGCATGAAGGCAAGCGGTGCTATCTGAACCGTCCCGTCAGCGAGCCACTGCTCCAGCTTGCGAAAGGGAATCATATCATTCAGTGCGTCATACAGCGGCTGCAGGTAAGGGTCAAGCTTGTCTCTCATAT
>JAVEXM010000208.1:0-2579 GCA_034004025.1 Bacteroidales bacterium | reverse complement strand
ACTCCCGCGGCAGCTTTGGCGGCAGCCTCAGCTTCGGCGGCAAGAGCTGCAAGCTTTTTGGCATATTCGGCTGCCCTGGCCTCCTTGATCGCAGTCTCAGCCTCAAGTCTCTTCTGACGGGTCTCCTCTCCCTTCTTCTCGATGCCTGTCTTCTTGTTCTCGATCTGCTCCTCCTTGACCTTCAGCCATTCATTGAAACGGCGGTCAGCCTCAGCCTCGTCAAAGGCACCCTTCTTTACTCCTTCAAGAAGGTGCTTCTTCATCATGACTCCCTTGTACTTGAGGATCGCCCTGCATGTCTCCGTGGGTTGAGCACCCTTCTGGAGCCAATCCAGCGCCTTCCCGAAATCGATCTCTATCGTTGCCGGGTTGGTGAGAGGATTGTACATTCCGATCTTTTCAATAAATCTGCCATCACGTGGCGCACTGCTATCCGCTACCACCACGTGGTAGTAGGCCTTCTTTGTCCGGCCCTTCCTAGCTAATCTGATTTTTACTGACATTTAAAATTTTCGGTTTAATTGATACCTGTTTTTTATGAGGGTGCAAATATATCACAATAAATCGAGGTTACAAAAATAATCAACAGCCGTCATGTTAATAAATAAATTGGCCGGGCAACGACCTTTTTGATATTTTTGTTTCCTGCCACCGGCACAGGTCAAAATCCCGATAAAATGTCTTCATTTGTTCATTTACACGTACATACACAGTATTCCATTCTTGACGGGGCATCAGGAGTAAAGGCACTTGTAAGGAGGGCCGCCGACCTGGGCATGGATGCCCTGGCCATCACTGATCACGGAAACATGTTCGGTGTAAAGGAGTTTCATGATACTGCCACGGCGGCCTCCATAAAGCCGATCATCGGGTGCGAGATCTATGTGGCACGCACCAATCTTGAGGACAAGACATCTGTTGAGGACCGCTCCGGCGATCACCTGATACTGCTGGCCAAAAACCTCACAGGCTACCATAACCTGGTGAAGCTTGTCTCGGAAGCATGGATCAGGGGCTTTTACTACAAGCCCCGTATCGACAAGCAGCTTCTGCGCGAGCACAGTGAAGGACTGATAGTCTCATCCGCCTGCATTGCCGGCGAGGCTGCACAGGAGATACTCTCCGGAAACATGAAGGGGGCCGAAGAGGCCATCCTCTCATACAGGGAGATATTCGGCGATGATTACTATCTCGAGGTACAGCGCCATGAGACCTCCGATCCCACGGCAGACTCTACAGTCTTCCCGCAGCAGCAGAGGGTCATTGCCGCCTACCGTGAGCTGGCGGCAAAGCATAATGTGAAGATCATTGCCTCAAATGACGTTCACTTCATCATGGAGGATGAGGCTGAGGCGCACGACAGGCTCATCTGCCTTAATACCGGAAAGGATATCGACGATCCCAAACGCCTGCGGTACACCAAGCAGGAATACCTCAAGAGCGAGGAGGAGATGCTGGAGATCTTCAGCGATATGCCTGAGGCAGTGACAAACACCCGGGAGATCGCCGACAAGGTTGAGTACTACTCTCTCTCCAGCGACCCCATCATGCCTGACTTTGCCATCCCCGATGAGTTCCCTGACAAGGATGCCTACCTGCGTCACCTGACGCTGCAGGGTGCTGCCGAGCGCTGGGGAGACATCTCCCCGGAGCTGCAGGCCAGAATCGACTTTGAGCTGTCGGTGATAAAGAACATGGGCTTCCCGGGGTACTTCCTGATAGTACAGGACTTCCTCAGGGCGGCACGCGAGATGGGAGTATGGGTGGGCCCCGGGCGAGGATCGGCCGCCGGCAGCACCGTAGCTTACTGCCTGAAGATAACCGACATCGACCCGATCAAATATAACCTGTTGTTCGAGCGCTTTCTCAATCCTGACCGCATATCTATGCCCGATATCGACATCGACTTCGATGAGGACGGACGGGAGAAGGTGCTGAAATATGTCGTCGACAAATACGGCCATAACCGTGTTGCACACATCATCACCTTCGGCACCATGGCAGCAAAGATGGCAATCCGCGATGTTGCCAGGGTGCAGAAGCTGCCGCTGCCAGAAGCCATCAGGCTGACGAAGCTTGTTCCCGACAGGCCCGGCATGACCCTCGCAACAGCATATGAGGAGGTGCCCGAGCTTCTCAAAGAGAGGAGCTCCAAGGAGATGCTGGTGGCACAGACACTCAAATATGCCGAGGTGCTCGAGGGCAGCGTCAGACAGACCGGCGTGCATGCCTGCGGCATCATCATCAGCAAGGATGACCTGTGCGAACATATACCCATCTGCACGGCCAAGGATGCCGAACTCTACGTAACACAGTATGAGGGAAACTACGTAGAGTCGGTAGGACTGCTGAAAATGGATTTCCTGGGTCTGAAGACACTGTCGATACTCAAGGATGCCGTCGAAAACGTACGAAAGTCAAAGGGCATCACCATAGACCTCCCGTCGCTGTCGCTTGAAGACAAGGCCACCTATGTGCTCTTCAGCAACGGCGAGACCACCGGGGTGTTTCAGTTTGAATCCGTGGGGATGTAGTGATACCTCCGCGAGCTCAGACCCAACCAGTTCGGCGACCTGTTA
>JAVEXM010000089.1:6590-11664 GCA_034004025.1 Bacteroidales bacterium | reverse complement strand
TGATGGCGGTGGGATCATACTTCCCCCCGGCGCCCATGGAGCTTACCAACCTCAGGTTCAGCCTGAGCGAATGAAATACCAGAAAGACCTTGGGTGAGAGCGTGTCGATGGCGTCCACCACATAATCATACCTGTCCTCCTCAAGTATATCGATCATCCGCTGATCACGTATGAACTCCGGGATTATTTTCAGGCGGAGCTCAGGATTGATATCCGTCAGCCTCTCTCCCATCACCTCCGCCTTTTTGCGGCCTGTGGTTGATGTCAGCGCCGGCAGCTGCCTGTTCCTGTTTGCAGCTGTTATGACATCACCGTCGATAATGGTCATGGCTCCCACACCTGCCCTGCATATCATCTCGGCAGCCCATGAGCCCACACCTCCCAGTCCTGCAATGAGCACATGTGATCGCTTCAGCTTCTCCAGTGCCTCAGGGCCAAGGAGCATCTCTGTACGTGATAGCCATCCCTCCGTCACAGGCTGTAGTCTAAAAGTGAATTGAAATTTCTGCGCATAAGCCTTTCTGTTGCTTCATCAGCATACCCTGCAACCTCCCCGAATTTGCGGTATACCTCTGCAATCTGCTCTCCGGAATCGTCGGTCTCAAGCAGTATCCTCTCATGACTTACAGCCTTCAGCACGTCAGGCTTCAATCCCCCGGTTCCCAGCGAAAACCAGAACCCCTCATCCGCCAGCGATGCGGCCAGTATACCGTTGCCCCTGAATCCGTGAATGACCCAGGGCCGGACCGGCTTCACCTCCTTCCGTGCCCGTCTAAGCTCATCCCATCCCCTCACACAGTGAATCACCATGGGTTTATCCATCTCCGCGGCCATCTCAGCCTGGAAGACAAAAGCCCCGTACTGAACCTCCCGTGGCCCACCTTTAAGGCGGTCAAAGCCCGCCTCTCCTATCACTGCCACATGCGGATGGGCCACGGTAAGCAGAAGCTCTGTCTGCAAATCAGCCAGGTTTTCACCTGTAAGCTGCCAGGGATGTATGCCGGCGGAAAAGAGGGTGCCGGGAGAGAACTCAGGAGGCACCTCGTCACCGGCCATCAGGTTCATGACGGTGATGGTATCATCACCTCCCTTGATATGGTGTGTGTGAAAGTCGATGAATTTTATGCCCCTGCCGGGATTCATGACAGTGCCGGTGCCAGTCTGCGGATACCGTTGTCAAGACGGCGGAGGGTCTCATCCCTGCCTGTCAGCTCAACGATATCAAACAGGTGCGGACCCCTCGATGCCCCAACCATAAGGAGCCTGAACAGGTTGAGAATGGTCCCGGTATTATAGGGACTTCCGGCAATCCACTCTTTGACTCTTTTTTCAAGAGTCTCCGAAGTAAATGGCTCCACACCTGCAACAACCCCACGTAACTCCCTCATCTGCAGGGGCGAATCGGCATTCCATCTCTTCCTTACCACCTCCGGGTCATAGCTGTCCGGAGCGACGAAGAAGAAGTCAGCCTCATGCCAGAGCTCCTTTACAAATCCCGCTCTCTCCTTCACCAGTGAGACTATCCTGATCAGCATGTCATGGCCTGGATTGAAACCTCTTTCCTCTACCACCGGCATGAAGAGCTCCGCCAGCTCCTCATCGCTCTTCATCTGAAAATATTTGGTATTAAACCACTTAGCCTTATCGGGATCAAAGCGCGAACCTGATTTGCCCACTCTCTCTATAGTAAAGGCAGCTGTCATTTCCTCCATTGAGAATATCTCCTGTTCGGTTCCGGGGTTCCATCCCAGCAGTGCAAGCATATTCACGAATGCCTCCGGGAAATAGCCCTCCTCACGGTATCCCGTGGCCGTCTCGCCGTAAGGCCAGTAGAGGGGAAATACCGGGAAACCCATCTTATCACCGTCGCGCTTGCTCAGCTTGCCCTTGCCTGTGGGCTTGAGCAGAAGCGGCAAATGCGCGAAGAGCGGTGCCTCCCATCCGAAGCTTCGGTAGAGCATGACATGAAGCGGCAGCGAAGGCAGCCACTCCTCACCCCTGATCACGTGGGAGATCTCCATAAGGTGATCGTCAACAATGTTGGCCAGGTGATAGGTGGGCATACCGTCCGACTTAAAGAGCACCTTGTCATCGAGGGTGGAGCTGTTGACAACGATATCGCCCCTGATCAGGTCGGAAAAATGAATGTCCTCGTTCTCAGGCATACGGTACCTGACAACGTAATGTTCCCCGGCGGCAATCCTTATCTTCACCTCCTCATTGCTGAGGGTTAGTGTGTTGCACATCTGCATGCGGGTGGCCCCGCCGTAGTTGAAGGTCTCACCGCGGGACTCATACTCCTTTCTGATCCTCTCAAGCTCCTCCGGCGGGTCGAATGCATAGTAGGCGTCGCCCGATGCAAGAAGCTGCAGGGCATACTGCTGATAGATACCCTTCCTCTCGCTCTGCCTGTAGGGGGCAAAGGCTCCCCCTTCCCTGACTCCTTCATCCGGTCTGATGCCGGCCCATTCGAGGGCATCCATGATATACTCTTCGGCACCATCCACATAGCGTGCCTGGTCGGTATCCTCAATGCGCAGTATGAATGTCCCGCCGTGGTGTCTGGCAAAGAGAAAGTTATAAAGAGCCGTTCGCACACCGCCGATATGCAGCGGTCCTGTGGGACTGGGAGCAAAGCGCACGCGTATTTTTCTGTCTGTCATAGTTGTCAGGCGGTTAGTTGCCGGCAATAAAGATATGAAAAAAAAGAGGCTGTCCCTGCTGACAACCTCTCCTTGTAAAGGTATGCGGCATATGATCAGATCAGCCCTTTGCTATGCTTCTCCGTGATCACCTTGAGCATGTCGGCAGTCATTGACTCAAGGTTGTACCTGGGATCCCATCCCCACTCTTCACGTGCTGCGGTGTCATTCATGTAATTAGGCCATGAGTCAGCTATCTTCTGTTTCATGGGATCAACATCGTAGTCCATTACGAAGTCCGGAATATGTTTCCTGATTTCAGCTGCTATTATTTCCGGGTCAAAGCTCATGGCACTGATGTTGAAGGCATTCCTGTGCTTTAGCTTTGAGGGGTCAGCATCCATCAAATTAATGGCTGCATCAATTGCATCAGGCATGTACATCATGTCGAGGAAGGTTCCCTTCCCCAGGGGACAGGTGAACCTCCCGTGCTTCACGGCTTCATAAAATATCTCGACGGCATAATCTGTTGTACCTCCTCCCGGAAGGGCTACGTTGGAGATTATCCCAGGGTAACGGACACCACGGGTATCGACGCCAAAACGAAGGAAATAGTAATCACACAGCATCTCGCCTGTAACTTTTGTAACACCATACATTGATGTAGGCCTCTGAATGGTATCCTGCGGCGTATTGTCAAGAGGAGTTGTAGGTCCGAAGGCTCCGATAGAGCTCGGGAAGAAGACTGCACAGTTATATTCACGGGCAACCTCCAGCACGTTGTAGAGCCCGTTGACACCAATGTTCCACGCAAGACCGGGATTCTTCTCACCAACGGCGGAGAGAACTGCAGCGAGGTGGTATATGGTATCTATATTGTACTTTTTTATCGTAGATGCAAGTTCTTCAATGTTGGTGGTGTCAACCTTCAGAAAAGGCCCCGTGTCAGCAAGTTCACCGGTGGGCTGAGTCCTGTTTATGCCTGCAACAACATTGCTGCCACCAAACCTTTTTCTGAGCTCCAGCGTAAGCTCCGAACCAATCTGTCCTACTGAACCTGTTACAAGAATTTTCTTCATCTGTGTATATTTAAAATGTTTTCTTCAATGGCTGATGCCTTATCATCGGAAATGGCGAGCAAATTTCATGAAATTTTATGCAACTCGTTCTGACAAAAATCATTTAATTGTACTTCAATAAATTTACATCATTATGAAACAAAGTTGATATATTTGCCCGGCAAACATCGCAAATGCATAGTTAATCAATAACATCATACCCATGTACAACAATTATCAGGAATTTCTGACCGGCGAGCTGGCTGCAATAAAAGAGGCCGGTCTTTACAAAGGCGAAAGAATAATAGTGTCGCCTCAGGGTGCTGAGATAACTCTCAACACCGGACAGAAGGTGCTTAACTTCTGCGCCAATAACTATCTGGGCCTCTCCGCAAACAAGAAGCTGGTCGAAGCCGCAAAGCAGGCTCTTGAGACTCATGGTTACGGCATGTCGTCGGTACGGTTCATATGTGGCACGGGTGATCTGCACAAGGAGCTGGAGTGCAAGCTTGCCGAGTTCTTCGGCACCGAGGATACCATCCTCTATGCTGCCTGCTTCGACGCCAATGGAGGTGTCTTTGAGCCTCTCCTGACGAGCGAAGACGCTATCATCTCCGATGCTCTTAATCACGCTTCCATTATTGACGGCGTACGCCTCTGCAAGGCGCAGCGCTACCGCTATGAGAATGCCGACATGGAAGACCTGGAGAGCCAGCTGCAGCAGGCTCAGGAACAGCGCTTCAGGCTGGTTGTCACCGACGGCGTCTTCTCCATGGACGGCAACGTGGCACCGCTTGACAGGATCTACGAGCTGGCAAACAAGTACAACGCCATGGTCATGGTCGACGAGTCTCACTCAGCAGGCGTGGTGGGTGATACAGGCCGCGGTGTCACCGAACTTTACAACCTGAAGGGTAAGATAGAGATCATCACCGGCACGCTGGGCAAAGCCTTCGGAGGAGCCATCGGCGGATTCACCACCGGCAAGAAGGAGATCATCGAGATGCTGCGCCAGCGCTCACGGCCCTACCTCTTCAGCAACTCCATACCGCCCCTCGTGGCCGCCGCAGGTATTAAGATGGTTGAGATGATGACCGAAACCAATGAGCTGCAGGACAAGCTCCATTTCAACACGAAATATTTCATGGAGAAGATGTCGAAAGCCGGCTTTGACATCAAGCCTACACAGTCGGCAATATGTGCCGTGATGCTCTATGACGCCAAACTGTCACAGGAGATGGCAGCGAAGCTACTCAATGAAGGTATCTATGTGACCGGCTTCTACTACCCGGTGGTACCCAAGGGCCAGGCCCGCATCAGGGTACAGCTCTCGGCAGCACACGAGCAGGAGCACCTCGACAAGGCCATCGCAGC
>JAVEXM010000089.1:0-6490 GCA_034004025.1 Bacteroidales bacterium | reverse complement strand
GAGATCGAACGGTCAGCCTGCCCCACCTGCGGATCCTGCTCGGGCATGTTCACCGCCAACTCAATGAACTGCCTGGCGGAGGCTCTCGGACTTGCACTGCCGGGCAACGGCACTGTGGTGGCCACACACAGCAACAGGATACAGCTCTTCACCCGTGCCGCCCGGCTGATAACCGAACTGGCACAGAGATATTACGCTGAGGGCGATGATTCCGTACTGCCACGCTCCATTGCCACACGAGCTGCCTTCATCAATGCCATGTCGCTTGACATTGCGATGGGGGGATCCACCAACACTGTCCTCCATCTCCTGGCCATAGCCCGTGAGGCCGGGGTCGATTTTACCATGAAAGACATTGATGAACTATCGCGGAGAGTACCCAACATATGCAAAGTCTCCCCCTCCTCATCGTTTCACATTGAGGATATAAACCGTGCCGGAGGGGTCTTTGCCATACTCGGTGAACTGGAACGTGCCGGTCTGCTTGACACCTCGGTAAAAAGAGTCGACTACCCTACACTGAGTCAGACTATTGACGAATGGGATATCATCAGGCCGACTGCCGTGCCGCAGGCTCATCAGCTCTTCCTGAGCGCCCCGGGAGGGGTGAGGAGCACACTGGGTGGCAGTGCCACCGGCCTCTACCCTGCGCATGACACTGACAGGGCCGGCGGTGCTATAAGAGATATCAGTCATCCATACAGCACTGACGGCGGACTGGCTGTACTCTACGGCAACCTGGCACCGGACGGATGTATAGTCAAGAGTGCCGGCATCGACAACTCAATGGTCCGCTTCAGCGGCAGGGCAGTGACCTTTGACTCACAGGAGGAAGCTGTCACAGGAATTCTGAAAGGGAAGGTCAGGGAGGGCGACGTAGTGGTGATACGCTATGAGGGTCCGCGCGGCGGACCGGGGATGCAGGAGATGCTCTACCCTACCTCCTACCTTAAATCCATGGCGCTTGACAGAAAATGTGCCCTGATAACCGACGGGCGCTTCTCCGGAGGCACGGCAGGACTATCAGTGGGACATGTCTCACCCGAGGCCGCTGCCGGAGGAGCAATTGCCCTGGTCAATGACGGCGATATCATTGAGATAGACATACCGGGGAGAATCATTAACCTGGCAGTTGCTGAAAAGACTCTCGTGGAGAGGCGTCGCAAGGAAATGCAAAAGGGAAACCTGGCGTTCCGCCCCGAAGGCAGAAACCGGGTCATTCCGCCGTCGCTGAAAGTATATGCTGCCCATGTGAGCTCGGCAGACCAGGGGGCAGTGAGGCTCATATGACAAATAAACAGGAGTTATGAAAGAGAAGACAAAAACCGCCGGCGGGCAGGATACACACAACCATGAATCTCAGGTCACGGGAGCTGAGGCACTGCTGAAATGCCTGATTGAGGAGGGCGTTGACACAATATTCGGTTACCCCGGGGGAGCCATCATGCCTGTTTACGACAAACTCCTTGATTACAACGACAGACTCAGGCACATACTGACACGTCATGAACAGGGAGCTGCTCACGCAGCACAGGCATATGCCATGGTGACTGGAAGACCGGGGGTTTGTTTCGCCACATCAGGGCCGGGAGCAACGAACCTCGTGACAGGAATAGCCAATGCCTTCCTCGACTCGGTGCCGGTGGTGTTCATCACGGCACAGGTGACATCGGGACTTATCGGCACCGATGCATTTCAGGAGACTGATATCCTCGGCATTTCAATGCCTGTGACAAAGTGGAATGCCCAGGTCAAGAAGGCACAGGATATCCCTGAAGCCATCGCACGCGCCTTTTACATTGCCAGATCGGGCCGGCCGGGACCTGTGCTGGTTGATATCTCGAAGGATGCACAGTTTGAAAATCTCAGCTACAGCTACCGGAAATGCACATATATCAGGAGCTATAACCCTGTCATCCCACTTCATATGAGGGATATCGAATCGGCAGCCGTCATGATCAATCATGCGGAGAAACCCCTTATCCTGGCAGGCCACGGGGTTATCCTCTCCGGTGCCCATGATGAACTGAGAGCACTGGCTGAAAAGGGAGGTATACCCGTTGCAGCAACACTTCTCGGACTGCCGGCCTTCCCTCAAAAGCACAGGCTTTTCGCAGGAATGCTGGGCATGCATGGCAACTATGCCCCCAATGTACTCACCAACAAGGCAGACCTCATCATCGCCGTCGGAATGCGCTTCGATGACAGGGTCACCAGCAACCTTAAAAAGTATGCACCTGATGCCAGGATAATCCATATCGAGATTGACAGGGCTGAGATAAACAAGAATGTAAAGGTCGACCTCGAGATCAATAATGATGCACGGGAAGTCCTTACAGTACTCATTCCACTCGTTCGTGAAACCAGCCGGGAGGAATGGATAAGGGAATTCCGTATCCTCGACCGGGTGGAATATGAAAAGGTGATCAGGCCGGAAACAGATCCCGGCGAAGGTGAGATCAGAATGGGCGAGGTGGTAAAGTCAGTCTCGGACCTTACAGACGGTAATGCAGTTATAGTCACTGACGTAGGACAGCATCAGATGGCAGTGGCACGCTACTACCGCTTCAGTGAGAAGAGCGCACTGGTGACATCGGGCGGGATGGGCACCATGGGATTCGGACTACCGGCATCGCTGGGAGCAGCTTCAGGAAACCCCGGCAAACCTGTTGTTGCCTTTATCGGCGACGGCGGCTTCCAGATGACCCTTCAGGAACTGGGAACCATAATGCAGTACCAGATCCCCGTCAAATTAATTCTCCTGAACAACAGTTTCCTGGGCATGGTACGCCAGTGGCAGGAGATGTTCTTCAACGGAAGGTACGCCTCCACTGAAATGGCAAACCCCGATTTCGTGGCTCTCGCCGGCGCCTACGGCATCGAGGCGCGCAGAGTGACGCAGCGTGAGGAGCTCCGCACGGCAATCGGTGCAATGCTCACTTCCGAAGGCCCATTCCTGATGGAGGTGGCCATAAGCAGGGAAGCAAATATCCTTCCAATGGTCGAACCCGGGGCATCAGTCTCAGAAGTAACACTGACATACAGATAATCATCATGAAACACCCGTACCGCCAGGATTAAGGACACAACAGTGAAAAACCCGGAACCCGGGTATCCAATAAAACCTCATTAACAGATTTAATAATGATGCAACAGGAATATACAATATCGCTCTTTACTGAGGATCATATAGGAATTCTCAGCCGGATAACACTTATCCTTACCCGGAGGCAGATAAACATAGAAAGCATTACTGCCTCGGAATCTGCAGTCAAAGGTGTTCAGATGCTTACCATGGTCGTCACCACTACCCCTGACATGGTGAATAAGGTGGCAAGACAGATTGAAAAGCTGGTCGATGTCATCAAGGTATTCGTGCACACCTCGCCAGAGATTATCTGCCAGGAGATAGCGCTGTACAAAGTCGCTACCAGGGGGCTGATGTCAGGAAGTATGATTGGCGATCTCGTACGGAAACATCATGCCCGCATACTTGAAGTGACACCTGAATATATCGTTGTGGAGAAGAGTGGCAATAAGGCGGAGATAACTGATCTGCTGGCCGTTCTTGAACCATGCGGTGTACTTCAGTTCGTCAGGTCGGGCAGGATAGCGGTAACAAGACAGGTCAAGGAGCTGACTGCATACCTGAAAGAGATGGAGGAGGGTGAACGGGGAAGGCCTGAAAAACATGAAGTATATAATTAACTGAACTACAATAATCTAAAAATAGACAATTATGGCACAGATCGATTTTGGAGGAGTAACTGAGACTGTCGTGACAAGGGAAGAGTTTCCGCTCTCAAAAGCACGTGAAGTATTAAAGAACGAAGTTGTGGCCGTCATAGGATACGGAGTTCAGGGACCGGCACAGGCTATGAACATGAGAGACAACGGAATCAATGTGATCATCGGGCAGGCGCCCGAATTTAAGAATGACTGGGAGAGGGCAGTGGCTGACGGGTTCGTGCCCGGCAAAACCCTCTTTGGCATTGAGGAGGCAGCAGATAGAGGAACCATCATCCAGTACCTGGTCTCCGATGCAGCCCAGCAGTTACTCTGGCCCCGGATAAAACCTCATCTTACAGTCGGTAAGGCACTCTACTTCTCTCACGGCTTCTCTGTCACATACAAGGAGCACACCGGGGTGATTCCTCCTCCGGAAATAGACGTCATCCTCTGTGCTCCGAAAGGCTCGGGAACAAGTGTAAGACGCAACTTCCTCGCCGGCGCCGGCATTAACTCAAGCTACTCCGTCTTTCACGATCATACCGGCAGGGCCGAAGAGCGTGCTATCGCCCTCGGCATAGCAATCGGCTCAGGATACCTCTTCCCCACCACTTTCGAGAAGGAGGTATTCAGTGACCTGACAGGTGAGCGCGGAGTGCTCATGGGCGCCCTCGAAGGTATAATGGAGGCGCAGTACCAGGTGCTGCGCGATAACGGCCATTCACCGTCAGAAGCCTTTAACGAGACCGTGGAGGAACTGACGCAGAGCCTCATAAGGCTGGTAGACGAGAAGGGGATGGACTGGATGTACGCCAACTGCAGCGCAACGGCGCAGCGAGGTGCCCTCGACTGGAAGCCAAAGTTCAGGGAAGCCACACTACCGGTCTTCAGGGAACTCTATGACAAAGTAAGCTCGGGGGAAGAGTGTGTCAGGGTACTCACCTCAACGGGATCAGCCGACTACCGCGAAAAGCTCGATGCAGAGCTAAGGGAAATGGGCGGATCAGAGCTCTGGAGAACAGGTGCGGCAGTGAGAAAACTGAGACCTCAGAAGTAACAACCACGAAACAGAAATTATGGAAAACAACAGGGTAATAATTTTTGATACAACCCTCCGTGACGGAGAGCAGGTACCTGGATGCCAGCTCAACACGGTTGAGAAGATTGAAGTTGCCAGGGCCCTTGAGGCACTGGGAGTTGACGTGATCGAGGCAGGGTTTCCCGTGTCGAGTCCGGGCGATTTCAGGTCGGTGGTGGAGATATCAAAGGCAGTCCGTAACCCGATCATCTGTGCCCTCACCAGGGCAGTGAAAAAGGACATAGAGGTAGCAGCCGAGTCACTCAGGTATGCAGAAAGAAAGCGGATACACACAGGAATAGGTACCTCTCCCTACCATATTCAGTACAAGATCAAAACAACACCCGAAGAGATTATCAGAAGGGCAGTTGATTCGGTAAAGTACGCCAGGAAATTCGTTGACGATGTGGAATTCTACGCTGAAGATGCTGGCCGGAGTGACAATGCCTATCTCGCCAGTGTGATCGAAGCTGTAATAAGAGCAGGGGCCACAGTGGTAAATATTCCTGACACAACGGGTTATTGCCTCCCTGAGGAATACGGAGCCAAGATCAGGTACCTCGTCGAAAATGTCCCGAACATTGACCGGGCAGTCATCTCAACCCACTGCCATAATGACCTCGGGATGGCCACCGCCAACACCATGATGGGCCTCATCAACGGAGCCCGCCAGGCGGAGGTGACCATCAACGGCATCGGCGAGAGGGCAGGCAATACCTCGCTTGAAGAGATCGCAATGATCATAAAGAGCCATCATGACCTGAACCTTTCCACCGGCATCAACCCGAAGCTGATATTCAGCACCAGCAGGCTGGTCTCAACGCTGATGAGCATGCCCGTGCAGGCCAACAAGGCTATAGTCGGGAGAAATGCCTTTGCCCACTCGTCAGGGATACACCAGGACGGTGTTCTCAAGAACCGTGAAAACTATGAGATCATTGACCCAAAAGAGGTGGGCATAAGGGAATCTTCAATCATCCTCACGGCCCGCAGCGGCAGGGCAGCACTCAATCACAGGCTCGACCTGCTGGGCATTAAGCTGGGAAAGGAGGAACTTGATGAGATCTACCATCGCTTCCTTATTCTCGCCGACAAGAAGAAGGAGATCAACGACGAGGATATCAAGATCCTCTCAGGAGAGGTCTTCAGGGGAGAGAAGAGGCTTAAGCTGGAGTCATTGCAGGTTCTATGCGGCAACTCGGTCACCCCGGTGGCTACCGTAGGTGTAAGGATCAACGGCGAAGTACATACCTCCACCGCCCCGGGGAACGGCCCTATCGACGCGGCCCTGACAGCCGTCAAACATCTGATCCATGAGAATGTACACCTCGAGGAGTTCCTGATACAGGCAATCACACGTGGAAGCGATGACATCGGCAAGGTGCATATCCAGGTTGAGAATGAGGGCAAGATCTTTTACGGCTTCTCGGCAAACACCGATATCATTACCGCCTCGGTTGAGGCATTCATTGATGCTGTTTCAAGGATAGACAATGGAACCACGGACACTGTTTGACAAAATCTGGGATGCACATGTTGTGAAGTCTGTTGAGGATGGTCCTGATGTGCTCTATATCGACCGGCACTATATCCATGAGGTCACCAGCCCCCAGGCATTCATGGGCCTGAAAGAGAGGGGCATCGGGGTCTTCAGGCCGGAGAGGACGACAGCCGTGGCAGACC
>JAVEXM010000088.1:0-11925 GCA_034004025.1 Bacteroidales bacterium | reverse complement strand
CGCCTGATAAACCACAGGAAAACCATCAGGGTGGAACCCAACCTGCAGAAGGAAAACCTGCGGAATGCCTTCTACTTCTTTGATTACCAGAGCATTTTTCCTGAACGCCTGACACTGGCCTTCATCAAGTCGGCTGCCGAATACGGTGCCTCGGTCTCCAACTATACTCCCGTGGAAGGATTCATTTTTGGAGAGGGGAAGAAGATTACCGGAGTCAGGGTGAGGGATATCTTCACCGACAGGACCAGGGAGATTCATGCCGGCCTGATAGTCAACTGCGGAGGCACATGGGCTGACAAGATACTGAGCCTTGCCTCCGGCGAAGGAGAGGTTAAACATCGCGTCAAACGGTCGGAAGGGATACATATCATAACGAAGAAAATTGCAGGCAATCATGTGGTCTCCCTGCAGAAGCCTGACGGAGGTCACATGATGATCATGCCGTGGCGCGAACACTCACTTATCGGCACCACCGACAAGGAGTTCCTGGGTGACCCGGACGACTATAAGGTGTCAATGGAGAGCATCGATGAGATCATTGAAAATGTAAACAACAATTTTGGCCGGAAGATTTCACGTGAAGATATAATCCATGCCTATGGCGGCCTTCGTCCGCTGGTTGATGACCAGACGAAAGGCTCCTACGAGACCTCCAGGAAGTATGAGGTCTATGACAATGCCGCTGACGGCATCGAGGGTATGATTACGGTGGAGGGAGGCAAGTACACCACCAGCCGCAGCCTTGCACGCGAGGTGCTGAGGCTGATCTCGGCAAAGCTCAACCGTACACTGTCTGATCCGGTCTCCGACAATCTCTACCTGTCGGGTAGTGAGATCCGTGACATGAAGCAGTTCATGATCAGACAGCACCTCAATTATAAGGACTTCAGCCGCAATACCGTTGAGTATGTGAGCAGAAACTACGGCACCGAGAGCCAGGTTGTCTTCCGCATTGCCCGCAGTAATACCAGGTTTGCCGAAGAGGTCACTCACGACGGGGAGATACTGGCCGAGGTGGTCTACGCCATACAGTACGAGAACGCCAAAACCCTCAGGGATATCATGCTCCGGAGGACCGGCATCGGCACTCTGGGTAATCCCGGCAAGGCGGTGATTGATAAAATTGCCTCACTTGCGGCCGGTATGATGGGTTGGAGCGAAAAAAGAAAAGAGGATGAGATTGCATCACTAATAAAGGTTTACGATTTATTCTGACCATATGGAGAACGGGAACAGTTACCGTCACATTCTGAAGTGGGGAGACAAGCATGAGGAGGGCATCAGCCATCACATGGCTGAAGTGATCAAGGAGAAATTTGACCTGTCGGATGCGGATTTTAAAGGAAAACATCTGCCGGGAACGGAGCCTGTGAAACTTGAGAAGCCTTCGATGCTCAAACCGGTGCAGGTTGATTTTTTCAGGAGTGTTTCGGGTGCGGAGAACATACAGACAGATGATGTGTCACGGGCACGTTTTTCATGCGGAAAGTTTTATGGTGAGTTGCTTGACCTGCGCCTCGGCCTTGTACCGGATCCTCCCGATGCAGTGGTGGCTCCCCGTACGCATGAAGAAGTGAAAAAAATAATCAGTTTCTGCAGCGGGGAGGGGATAGCCGTGGTTCCCGCAGGCGGACTCTCTTCCGTAACGGGTGCAGTACGCGCACCCGGCGGTGGCATCGCTCTTGACCTCACCAAACATCTCAACAAGGTGCTGGCAGTCAACAAAGTCAACAAGACTGTGACCGTGCAGGCAGGCATGTATGGGCCGGCACTCGAGGAGAAGCTCAACAGGCAGGGTTACAGCTGCGGTCACTTTCCGCAGTCATTTGAGTATTCAACCGTGGGAGGCTGGATCTCTGCCAGGGGGGCAGGACAGGCATCGACGGGGTACGGAAAGATTGAAGACATGCTGGTGTCAGTCAAGGTTGTGACACCCGCCGGAGTGATAGTAACAAGGGATTTTCCACGCATGGCGCAGGGTTGGGATATCTTCAGGCTATTCGCAGGTGCGGAAGGAACACTGGGCGTGATCACTGAAGCCACGCTCCATGTCTTCAATTATGCCCCTGAAAACACCACCTCCGCCGCTTTTATCTTCAGATCGTTTGAAGCAGCTGTTGAGGCTATGCGCATTATTATCCAGGCTGAATGCGGCAAGCCCCACCTGTTCCGAATCTCCGATCCCGACGAGACAGATATTGCATTCCGTACAGGCGGATTCGAGGGCACCCTTGCCGACAGGGCACTGCAGATGCTGGGATTCAAAACCGGCAGCCGCTGCCTGATGTTCGTGACGGTGGAGGGGGAGAAGGACTATGCACGGTTCGTTATCAGGAAGATTAAAAGGAAAGCCAGGGCAGGGAAGGGGTTGTACATAGGAACCTCTCCGGTCAGGAAGTGGCTGGAGCAGAGATACTCAAGCGCTTACATGCGTGACCCGCTGATGGACCTGGGGATCATGACCGACACGCTCGAGACTGCGGTTACCTGGGAGAACCTGCTGAAAGTCTGGAAGGCGGCGCATGAATATGTTGCACGCAGGTCAAAAGCCTTCATGATGATTCACATATCACATGTTTATGAGAACGGCGCCAACCTGTACTTCACCTTCCTGAGTCCCATGGAAAAAGGAAATGAGAAAAATGATTTCACAACTTTTCACCGCGGACTGGTGGAAACCATCCTGGAGCACGGTGGCTCAATCTCGCACCATCACGGTGTGGGCAGGGTGCTGGGGCCGTGGATGGAAGGGCACCTTGGCAGGAGCTCGATGGAACTGCTCAGGGCAGTGAAGAAACACCTTGACCCTAATAACATAATGAATCCCGGCGGCACGCTGGGCCTTTAGCAACCTGACATGAAATCATCTGACGACCTGATATTGTCCATCGACTTCGGCACACAGTCGGTACGCTCCGTGCTCATTGACCTTGAAGGCAACGTACTTCAACTGGCCAGGGTCGAAATCGAGCCTTATTTCTCCGTGGCGCCCGGGTGGGCCGAACAGTACCCCGAGTACTTCAGGGACAAGATGTTCGAGTCACTTCGCAAGCTCTTCAGCGAGACTTCTTACAATAAGGATCGGATAAAGGCAGTGACACTCACTTCGCAGCGATCGACGCTGATCAACCTTGATTCTGAGGGGAAGTCGCTCCGCCCGGCCATTACCTGGCTCGACCAGCGGCTAAGTGCAGTGGGAAAGTATCCCGGAAAGATGATGGATCTGGCCCTGAGACTCGTTGGCATGAGGGAGGCTGTTCATTTTGCCGTCAAGAACGGCGAGTGCAACTGGATTATGCAGAATGAACCGGAGATATGGAAGAAGACAGGCAAGTATCTCCTGCTCTCCGGCTATCTGACATGGGCGCTGACAGGAGAGTACCGCGATTCGGTAGGGTGCACGGTGGCTTACCTGCCGTTCGATTACAAGACCCAGAAGTGGACTGACAGGAAGCATATGAACTACAAGATGTTTCCGATAGACAGTGAGAAGCTGCCTGACCTGGTTAAGCCCTCCGAGGTGTTGGGGACAATCAGTCGCGGGGCTTCGGAGCTGTCAGGCATCCCTGCCGGGCTGCCACTGATAGCAGCTGCAGCCGACAAGGCCAGCGAGGTTCTGGGCTCCGGGGTCATCAACCCTGATGTGGCATGTCTCAGCTATGGCACCACGGCTACGGTGCAGACCACCCACAGCAGGTATCATGAGGTGATACCATTCTTCCCGTCATACCCGAGCGCCATCCCCGACTGTTTCAACACCGAGGTGCAGATCTACAGGGGTTACTGGATGATCAGCTGGTTCAAGAAGGAGTTCGGCCTGAAGGAGATACAGATGGCCGAGCAGACTGGCAGACACCCTGAGACCTTCTTTGATGCCATGGTTGACGATGTGCCGGCAGGCTCAATGGGCCTGGTGCTACAGCCATACTGGTCGCCCGGCGTGAAGGTACCCGGAACCGAAGCTAAGGGTGCAATCATAGGATTTGGTGACGTTCATACCCGTGCCCATGTATACCGCGCCATACTTGAAGGCCTCACCTATTCACTTAAGGAAGGACTTAACCGTACGGTTAAACGTACGAAAATCCCTGCACGAAGCGTAGTGGTTTCCGGAGGAGGTTCGCAGAGCAGGCAGGCCATGCAGATCACTGCTGATATATTCAACCTTGAGACCTTCAGGGCTCACACCTATGAGACATCGGCTCTCGGGGCGGCAATTAACGCGGCTGTAGGGATGAAGTATTACAGCGACTTCCCGGCAGCGGTGGGGGCAATGACCAGGAGAGGTGACAGTTTCACGCCTGACCCGCACAATGTGGAGATTTACAGTGAGCTGTATGAAAAGGTTTACTCGAAGATGTACCGCCATCTGCAGCCGCTGTATGAGCAGATCAGGGATGTGACGGGCTACCCGCCGAAGATCTGACGCTGCCAGGTGCCGTCAGACGAACCTGACGGCAATGGTGCCACCCAGGCCGACCTTATCACCTGCGATTATGACAACTGACAGGATCTCTCTCATTTTCAGCGCCTGTTCAGTCACTTCACGAACCATTTCCGGGTTTTTCACCATGTTGCAGAAGGCAGTGGCACAGGCGTCGGCAAGAGCGCCGCTACGGCATGCAATCATGCATGCATCAGCAACCCCGAAGCTAAGCGAATGACCTACCGTTCCGGACGAACAGCAGAGTGACAGAGGCGTGTCGCCAGGTACCGGCTGAAGGGCAATCTTTTCTGACAGCGGGGAGTCTCCTGCAAATATCGCCACCGTGGCCGGGGCTGTCAGTTTCATGAAGATGTCGCCGCCATTTTCAATTATCACTTCATCAGCCCCTGTTTCCGCCAGCATGTCCCTGCAGATATATTCAGCCATTGCCCCGGCCACGGCGCTCATCGGCCCGGTGCCGGCGGCAAGTGCAGCGTCGCTCATATCCGTGATCAGCGGGTGAACCCCGCCGGGTGCCACAACCGGAGTCAGCGAATCCCTGAACTCCGGGTGCAATTTTATGTGTTCCTCCAGCACCCTGCGGTAAAAGATGATCCGGTCCATGGTGAACCGTTCAACTTCCTTGTGGTAGTGGCTGCTGTCAATTGCCACCCAGAGGTCTGTTTCGCGGAAAGCGCAACGGAAGCTCGTCCACCGGCTGTTGCCCATGGCTTCGCGGTACAGCCGGGGCTGATATGCTGTGCTTTTAGCCAAGATCGATTTCAAATAGTTTCAGCGGGCAGGCTGTGAGACAGAGCTCACAGACCACGCATTTCTCAGGTTCGAACACCAGCTCAGCTGATTTACGGTCCATTGTCAGAGCTCCTGCAAAACAAACCGCCGAACACGCACCGCAGTGCACACACAGTTCCTTCCGGTATGTAATCGTACGGTCAATGGGAACACACTCGACATTCTGCTGCTTCATGTATTCAATTCCGTCCTTCAGGACTTTTGACGGGGCAGACATCTCCATCACAAGGTGGCCCACCTGGCCAGGTGAAACGTCAGCTTTTACTATGTTGACCATGATGTCAAATTTCCTGATAAGGTTATATGTTATGGGCTCACCCGTCGCCTCGGGCGGGAAAGTCAGCACAAATCTCCTGCTTTTCATAATGTCATTAAAAATTAAATGTTAAAGTCTGATCTCCAGGTTATTGAGGCCGGAGGTCATCTTGAAGTTTTCCACCGGGGCTGTCAGCAGGAACCGTCCTGCTGCTATTTCCCCGCGGAGTGTTTCTGCTATCTCGCGTGCCACTCTCAGGCTCGAGAGCGGGGCAGTACGTATCTTCTTCCCGTTGAGGGAAATCTCTCCGGAGAAGAGAGACTCATAGTTGGCGCGTCCCAGCAAGTCATGACCGGGTGAGCCATAGTCAAGGACGTTTGTTTCTATCTGGCTGTTGCGGATCATAACCCTGCGCGCAAGGTCTTCGTCAAGCACCGGGATGGGTATACCGACCCCAACAAAGATTGACACTCCGTATTTCTCAAAGTATGCCGCCCTGATGAATCGGGTGTTCATCTCCTTCGCGTTGCCGATAAGTGCCAGAGTGGCTGAGTTGCCAACGGGAACGCCGTGTTCGTTGACCGGCTTTCCGGTGTTGAACTGCGTACCGTGCCATGCCACATAACCGGTGGTACCGCCGAAAAAGATGCGTGTACCGATTCCGATGGTCCGCATTTCGGGATCATTCAGCAACGGGCTGAGCTCACCCGAGGTTGAAAAGGTGGCATTGCCGAACGATGGGAGCAGAGTTCCCATATACGTATATTTCATTTTTGAGGTACTGTTCACCGCTACATTATAGTTCTGGTATGCATTGCGCGGGTTGAACATTATCATCTCATTGACGCTCTCGCGGTTGATAAGGGTTTTAACCTCGGTGCGCGGGTAGCAGTCGGTGCCCTTCGCAGTGGCCTGCATCATCACATCCCTCCCTGCTATCAGCTCCTCGATGACATGTGCACCGCCGTACTGATCGTGCGGCAGTGCTGTCTCGGTGGCCCCGATGTAGGCATCAACGGCAGCTATCCCGGCAAAGACAGGCACATTGTTCAGGGTGATCCTCTCCATGCGCATAGGCGGATCGGTGTGACCGAAGTTGATAAACATGCCCGACGAGCACATCGGCCCGAAGGTGCCTGTGGTGACAACGTCAACCTTTTCTGCAATCTCAGCGGGCGTTGCTTCGCGACCCATGGCTGCAACCTGTTCGGCCGTCAGCACTACCGCCTTTCCGCTGAGGATCTTTTCATTGATCTCCGCAATGGTTCGTTTCTTCGACATAATGTAAATTTTAAAGTAACTTTAGCCTGCTTTCAAACAAACTTCAAAGATATGCTTAGATCACTTATCACCGCCGCTCTTTTTGCAATTCTTTTCTTTTCATGTGTACCGGCTGACGACCCTGCAATTGACGTAATGACACTCAACATCAGGATGGATACTCCGCGCGACAGTATCAATGCATGGCCTAACCGGGCTGCTATTGTTGCAGGTTTTGTCAACGACCAGATACCTGATCTGCTTGGTATGCAGGAGGTTCTCTGGCACCAGTATAAGTACCTCGATTCAGCACTGATCGGATATGGTTCGGTGGCAGCAGGACGTGATGACGGTCTGCGTGCAGGCGAGGCTTGTCCTGTTTTCTGGCGGCTCGGGAGATTTGAAAGGCTTGACACGGGAACTTTCTGGCTGTCTGCCACCCCGGATGTGCCCGGATCAATAGGATGGGGCGCGGCACTGACACGGGTGGCGACCTGGGTGAAGCTCTATGACAAAGTGAAACAGGATACTCTTCTGTTCTTTAATACTCATTTCGACCATATAAGCGATTCAGCCAGGGTGATGAGTTCCGGCGTGCTGCTGGGAATGGTCAGGAAACTGGCGGGTGACAATGAATTTGTGATCACCGGTGATTTCAACGCGCTGCCGGAAAGCCTGGCGATTTCGCGCATGAAAGAAGGCGACTTTGCAGTTGATTCATATCTTATATCGGAAACCCCGCCTGCAGGTCAGTCATATACCTTCAACGGCTGGAAGGATGAACCGGGTGAAGGGAGGATAGATTATATTTTCATCCGAAACGGCATGAAGACACTGTCGCATGAGACGCACAGGGTGATTGAGGATGGTGTGTTCATATCGGACCATTGGCCGGTGACCGCCAGGATAAGGCAATAGGCATCAGGCAACAGGCAGTTGTGCCTGACTTGGTCAAATACGGCAACAAATGATCAAAATCCGTCAGGAATTGTTTTATATATAATTCACGCGGATCATGAACACAAAAGCTCCCTCGAACATCGACGATTATATTTCGCTGCAGGCGCCTGAAGTGCAGCCACTGCTGAAGAAGGTGAGAGAAACCATTCTTGATGCAGCCCCGGGTGCTGAAGAGTACATCAGCTACATGATGCCCTCGTTCAGATACAACGGCAAAATTCTGGTCTATTTTGCTGCGCATAAAAATCACCTCGGCTTCTATGCCACACCCTCCGGGAATATTGCATTCAGTGAGGAACTGAAAGACTACAAGTCATCCAAAGGGGCGGTTCAGTTTCCGCTGGACAGACCTATCCCTTACGACCTGATCCGCAGGATGGTTCAGTACAAACTTGAAGAAATCATGGCGTCATCAACAAAGAAAAGAATATGAACAACTCAATCTATCCATCGGTCTGGTGCAACAACAACGCCAGGGAAATCGCGGAATTTTACATATCCGCCTTCCCGAAATCGAAAATTGCAGACGAAAACCCGGTGGTGGTAATAATGGAAATAAGTGGTCAGAAACTGATGCTTCTAAACGGCGGCGACATGTACCGGCCAAATCCGTCAATTTCCCTGATGTACCTCACTTCATCGCAGAGCGAAGTGGAGGAAATCTACTCAAGGCTGATTGAAGACGGGAAGGCGCTGATGCCACTGGATGAGTATCCTTTCAGTCCGAAATACGGATGGGTTGAAGACCGGTACGGAGTATCGTGGCAGCTGTACAGCGGCCAGGAGGAACATATCATCCGGAAACTGGTCCCTGCCCTCATGTTTTCCGGAAGGAACAACGGGAAGGCTGAGGAGGCGGTCGGATTCTACACTGCGGTCCTGCCTGATTCACAGCCCCGGGGAATGCTGAGATACACAGGTGCGGGGTAAGCTGGCAGATAGTCCCCACGGTTCTTCCCGCACTGATGGCCAGGTCACCCAGGGTGACCGAAGAACTGCTAAAAATGAAGAAGCTTGATATCCGGAAGCTTACTGAGGCAGCCGGCTGATTTATTTCGCCCGGCAGGGCAGAAAAGATCCGGTCAGATAACAGTCACGCCCTCTTGCGGTATGCCCTTATTGCCAGTGTGAGGTATGAGAATGCAAGAACGGTCAGCATCCCCATGTCCCGCATGATGTCACTGAAACCTGATCCCTTCAGCATCACCATGCGGTTTATGCGCATCAGGTAAGCCACCGGATTAACCCAATTGAATTGCTGTGCCCATAACGGCATACTCTCGGTGGGAGTAAAGATACCACTCATCAGAATGAAAATCATCACAAAGAAGAATGCGACAAAGAGGAACTGCTGTTGCGTCGATGCCATTGTGGAGAAGAAAAGCGCCAGTCCAAGCACTGCCACGAGGAATATCGCCGCACAGGCGAAGAAGAGGAGAAGACTCCCCTCGAAGGGGATATTGAATGCCAGCCACCCGATACTCAGCCCCAGGGCAAGATCGAGGAGACCGATGATGAAGAAGGGGATGATCTTGGATGCTATCAGCTGCCATTTCATTACCGGGGTGACGTTGATCTGCTCTATGGTTCCGCTCTCCTTCTCCCTGACGAGGTTAAGTCCTGACATCATCAGTCCGATGGCTGTGATTAGAATTACCAGTACGCCCGGCAGCATGTAGTATTTGTAATTTAATGTCGGGTTATACCAGTACCGCGGAGAAACTGAGATCCCCGGCACAGACCCTCCAGAGAGGGCTGTTGTGTTACCGGGCATCATCCCGGTGCTGACAATTACATCCCGGTTGAAATCGCGTACTACCGATGTGAGATAGCTCCATGAGAGCTGTGCGCTGGTGGCGTTTACGGCATCGACAAGCACCTGCAGGCGCGGGCGGGTGACTCCGGCAAGTCCCTCGGAAAAATCAGGCGGTATGACCAACGCAATGTCGGCATCGCCGGAAAAAAGCATCGACTCTGCCTCGGTGACGGTGGCCGGTGTGGCGGCCACAACAAAGAATGATGACCCTGTCAGCTTCGCGACAAGCTCACGCGAAGCCTGTGAACGGTCATTGTCAATCACGGCGAGGTCTATCCGCTTGACTTCAAAGGTGACAGCCGGAACAAGGATCAGCATCTGTAATACCGGTACGGCAATGATGGCCCTGATCATAAACGGATTCCGGCGTATCTGACGGAACTCCTTACTTAACAGGAAGATAAGTTTTTTCATCTTTTGCCCTCCCCGTATTTCGTGCAGGTCTTCCATTCATTACCATCTCCGGACCCGGTACAGTTATTCCTGCTCATTTTCCTTCCTCCTCAAGCCTTGTTTTGAACCTGCGTGAACTGATGACCATGAGCAGCAGCGTCATGCCGGCAAGGATAGCCGTCTCCTTCCATATGTATGCGAATCCCGCTCCCTTGATCATTATCGCCCGGATGATCTCAACAAACCATCTTGGCGGAAGGATCATGCTTACATAATCATATATCACAGGCATGTTCTCTATGGGGAAAATGAACCCCGAGAGAAGAAGTGTCGGGAGCATCAGGGCCAGGAAGGATATAAAGATTGCGTTTTCCATCTTGCTGGTTGAGGCTGACACCAGGATCCCGATGGCGAGTCCCAGCAGGATATAAAGCATGCACTCGGCTATCAGCAGAGGTATGCTTCCGCGAACCGGCAGACCAAAGACAAACCATGCCATCAGCAGAATCACTATCACGTTCACCAGCGAGAGGAAAAAGTAGGGAGTCACTTTCCCAACGATGATCTGCCACGGTTTCAACGGCGATACCAGAAGCACCTCCATGGTGCCGTACTCCTTCTCGCGGACGATGGTGACTGAGGTCATCAATGCGCATATCAGTATGAGTATGAGCGTTATGACGCCAGGGATGAACATAAAATGGCTCTCGAGGCCGGGATTGAAGTACATCCTTACCTCGGGCACTATCAGCGGCAGTGAGGAGGTGACGGCAGACGTAAGTGATGATGAGTAGTCGCTCACGATCCCGGTAATGTATCCCGTCACCAGGCTGGCTGTATTCGGCTCTGATCCGTCGGCGATGATGCTTACGGTGGCGCTGCCCTCACGGGCAACGGAGGCGGCAATCTGTCCGGGGAAGATGATCACGGCCTTGATCTCACCCTGCCTGAAGGCCTCATCAATCTCCTCATACGAGTTGAGGTGCTTCTTTACATAGAAAAATTCCGAGGCCTCAATCTTCTGGGTCAGCTCTTTCGATACCCCGTCACCGGCATTGTCAAGCACTGCGATACCGGCATCCTTAAGGTCGGTGCGGACGGCATAGCCGAAGATGAGTATCTGTGCCGCCGGTATCCCGAACAGGATTATCAGGGTCCGGAAGTCGCGGAAGATGTGGAGGAACTCCTTGCGGACAAATGCCATGAACCTTTTCATACAGTGTTCTTTTGAGGTCTGGCTATTTTCACGAACAGGTCTTCCACCGATGCCGTTCCGTACTGGCGGAGCAGGGCAGAGGGGGAGTCGAGGGCTACTATCCTGCCCTCGCTCATGATGGTGATACGGTCACAGTAATTGGCCTCATCCATATAGTGGGTTGTGACAAAGACAGTGATTCCGCGTGAGGCGGTTTCGTAGATCATCTCCCAGAACTGGCGCCGCGTGACAGGGTCGACACCGCTGGTAG
Source organism: Bacteroidales bacterium (assembly GCA_034004025.1). Classification (GTDB taxonomy): domain Bacteria; phylum Bacteroidota; class Bacteroidia; order Bacteroidales; family VadinHA17; genus SR-FBR-E99. The sequence continues at coordinate 535 of JAVEXM010000088.1, read as the reverse complement.
GCTCGTCGAGGAAGACTATTTCCGGGTCATGAAATACCGCCACGGCGAATGCCAGTTTCTGTTTCAAACCGAGAGGCAGCGCCCTGATCAGCATGTCACCGTATGAGGTGAAGCTGAGCCTTTCAAGCAGTGCCTCACGGCGAGGAACAATCTCTTTCATGCTCATACCGTAAATCCCTCCGTAGAGCTCGATGTTCTCCCTTACGGTGAGGTCCTCATACAGAGAGAAGCGCTGTGACATGTAACCGATTCGTTTCTTGATCTCTTCCGGCCTGCGCGAGGCGTCAATACCGGCAACCAGAACCCTGCCCGAGGTGGGGCGCGACAGGCCGCAGAGGATCCTCATGGCAGTGGTCTTGCCCGCGCCGTTGGCTCCCAGGAACCCGAATATCTCGCCCCGGTACACGTCAAAGGTGAGACGGTTATTGGCCGTGAATGCCCCAAACCGCTTCACCAGATCCTTTACCTCTATGACTTTTTCCCTTTCCATCAATATTCCTTTTTCATCCCTCTACTGCTCTACAGACTTTCAGAC
>JAVEXM010000207.1:0-2641 GCA_034004025.1 Bacteroidales bacterium | reverse complement strand
CCGCCAGTGACCCGTCATCGGCTGCCACACCCTCAGCCACTCCCCGCCCACGGTCATAGATAACGGTCAGCGGAGTCTCACTCCACTCGGTCATCTGCAGGGCCACCTCCGGCGGATCAACAACATAACGTGTCAGCATGGGCATCGAGTTGACAAGAATGATCATGCCCTTTTTATCGATCCTCTGCTTGATCTCCCCGATCCTGTTCACTGCCTCAGCGTTTGCAGGATCGCACCCCAGTCCCCAGACAGTGTCTGTAGGGTAGAGTATTACCCCACCGTCGCGCAACACCTTCAGGGCATTCCTGATATCATCTTCGTATTCCTTTTCCATGACGAAATTTTTTTCCGGTCTGGCCGCGATAACTGTCGCCGCTGCTCTCCGCTGGCCTTGTGCCGCTCAGTGCCTGCAGCATAAGTTAAAAAACAATAATAGGTGTTATTTGGTATATATACTTTAAAACATAAGCATAATTTTGAACCAAAGCCAAAACAACCATCATGATACAAAAGATTCTTCTCACTGTTATCATCATCGGATCAGCTCTTGCGGTCAGTGCCCAGGAAACCCCGGGATACCAGCTTCCTCCCGCGGAGATAGTCTCAATAGTTGACGCACCCCAGACGCCAGGCGTGCTTATCAGCCGCGACAATAAAAGCATTCTCCTGCTTGAACGGCCTGAATTGCCATCCATCGCCGACCTCTCGAAGCCTGAGCTGCGCCTTGCAGGCATCAGGTTCAATCCCTCCACCAACGGCAGCAGCCGAGGGCAGGGAGTGGTAAAGATTTCCGCCATGAACATTGACGGCACCAGCCTGCGCGAGCTGAAAGGGATGCCGGCTGATCCGCATATAGGCGGGGTAACATGGTCAGACGACTGCAGCATGTTCGCCTTCACCAACACCACTGATAACACAGTAGAGCTTTGGGTGGCCGATCTGGCGACGATGACCGCACGCAAGATTGATGAGGGGCTGAATGACATCTTCAGGAGGACCATGACCTGGCTTCCTGACGGATCGATTCTCTACCTGCGTACAGTGAGCGACAGGGGCCAGGCTCCGGAGGCATCAAGGGTGCCAAAGGGACCGGCGATACAGGAGAGCGCAGGAGTCAGGGGAGAGTCACGCACCTTCCAGGACCTCATCAAGAATCCTGACGACGAAAGGATATTTGAATATTACGCCACCTCCGAGCTGATTCGCTGGAGCAACGGCAACAGCACCGCAGTAGGCAGCCGTGGCATGATCATCGACCTGTCGCCGTCACCCGACGGGCAGTATCTTCTGATAACCAGGATAGACAAGCCCTTTTCATACATAGTACCCTATTATTATTTCCCCTCAACCACCCAGATATGGGATCTGCAGGGTAATGTCGTCACCACACTCCTCGAGAAGCCCCTGCAGGAGAACCTGCCACGCGGGTACGACGTAGTCAATCCCGGTCCCCGCAACCACAGCTGGCGCAGCGACAGGCCGGCAACCATCATGTGGGTGGAGGCGCTGGATGAGGGTAACTACCATGCCAATGAGATGCAGTATCACGATCAGGTCTATATGCTTGATGCTCCCTTTGCAGGAGAACCTGTACCCTTCATTGCCACAGAGAAGCGCTACCAGGGTATTGTCTGGGGTAATGATAATCTTGCCATGCTCAGCGAGGGACTCTCAAAAAGCCGTATCAGGGTTACCAGCACCTTCAGCCCGGCAGACCCGCAGGCTACACTGAAGAAGATATTCGAAATCAATGCTGACGACCGTTACAATAACCCCGGCTTCCCTCTGACGGTGACCAACAGCTACGGAAGACAGGTGCTGCTGCTGGCCGACAGGGGCAGGAGCCTTTATCTCTCCGGTCAGGGCGCCTCTCCCGAGGGAGACAGGCCCTTCATAGACAAGTATGATCTCAGGTCTGGCAAGACCACCCGCCTGTGGCGTTCTGAGGCACCCTATTATGAGACTGTCAGTGAGCTTATTGACCCGGCAAAACAGGTGATGCTCACCGTCAGGCAGTCGGTCACCGAGGTGCCCAACTACTTCCTGCGTGATCTGAAAAAGGGGACCCTTAAGCAGGTGACCCATTTTGAGAACCCATATCCTCAGCTTGCCGGCGTGCACAGCGAGCTGGTCACATACAAGCGCAATGACGGCATCGATCTCTCATTCATGCTCTACCTGCCGGCAGGTTACGACAGTGAGAAGGACGGTCCGTTGCCTACAATACTGTGGGCCTATCCGCGCGAATACAATGACCCCTCAACAGCCGGGCAGATCAGCGGCTCGCCATACAGCTTCACAAGGGTAGGTCCCTCGTCGGTGCTCGTATACGTCACCCAGGGATACGCCATTCTGAACAACGCCAGCTTCCCGATAATAGGTGCCGAAGGTGAGGAGCCCAATGACACTTTTGTCAGTCAGCTCGTCGCCAACGCCGAGGCTGCAATAAACAAGGCAGTGGAGATGGGTGTCACAGACCCGGAGAGGGTAGCTGCCAGCGGTCACTCATACGGTGCCTTCATGACGGCTCACCTGCTCTCGCACTCAAGGCTCTTTGCTGCCGGCATAGCCCGCAGCGGCGCCTACAACCGCTCGCTGACGCCCTTCGGGTTCCAGAGCGAGCGTCGCAGCTTCTGGGAGG
>JAVEXM010000206.1:0-2655 GCA_034004025.1 Bacteroidales bacterium | reverse complement strand
TTGAATATCTCAACACCTGCCACAAGCTCTTTCATGAACGAATCCCTGTTGGCTCTTCCGGCACCCAATAGGACTTTCGAAAAGCCGATATCAATGCGCCTGTAGGGTGGCATCCTGAACCATATATACCACTGTTCATGGCCAGGAGGGGAGGTCGGGATTCCGGTACCGAAGGCAATATTGATATGTGCCCTGAAGTCGGGATGGCCCGGGAGGTAATCCTGGAAGAAGATGCTGAAGTGCATTCTCTGGTCGAACGGGGCCGGATACCAGCCGGTAGACATCTCAGGTATCTGTATTTCTGATTTCATCAGTGACATGCTGAACCATGATTCCACTCCCGGGACAAATTCACCATTTACACGCATGTCAATTCCTGCGGAGTATCCTTCGGCAATATTGCCGCCGTAGTATATGAGCCTGACATTGTCTGCCTTGTATGGAATAAGCCTGTCAAACAGTTTGCCATAGGCTTCAGCGGTGAACCTGAATGGTCTTTCCCAGGCTGTGAAGTCATAGCGAACACCGGCCGTCAGGTGGTAAGAACGCTGTGCCTTTGGGTCAGATCCGCTTTCACCATCTTCACGGATCAGTTCCCTTCCTTCGGGAGGCTGATGGTATGCGCCGGCAGCAAGGTAAAGGGAGACTTGCCGGGTGATCTCACTGCGCAGTGATACGCGCGGTGAGATAAGCATTTCGGAACTGTATGTATCATATGAGGCTCTGATCCCGGCATTGAGGTCGCACGCCCGTCCGGCCACGGCAAAGCGCCTGCGGCTGATGAGCCACCCCTCGCTGGTGAGGCTGCGGGTTTCATTGCCGAGCACAGTGCGGGAAGTAAGCGCCAGCCCGTCATCCGGTTGGCCCGGTGTATAACCAGCAGAGTCAACCCTGAACCATTCATTCCGGAAAGAGTCATAGCTGCGCTGCCTGGCGGCAAGGCCCCACTCGAGACCGCTTTTCCCCGAGGAGAGGGAGCCGCGGTATGAGACTCCTGCGATGAGACTCCTGAAGGAGTTGCGGGCGTGTGACAGCCAGCTGCCGGCGCCTGCATTGAGCAGCGTATCCGGATTGTTTTCACTTCCCACATTCCTGTCGAGGGCCGAAAGGCTGTATGCACCCCGTATGTCATAGCTCTCATACTCACCTGCGATGCTGGCTGAGATGATCAGCCTGGTCAACAGGCGGTCAGTGTGTTTCCGTTCAAGGGTGAGCGCGCCGCCGCCGCTGTTGTATCTGTCACGTTCACCCCCTTCGAAGAAAGCATACAGACGGTATGCGTTCTCCACGGTACCAAATGTGGTAGTCTGGCTTCTCGGCAAGAACGTATAACGGTTCAGTGAGCCCCAGAGTGTCAGGGTGATTCCCGTGTGGCTGTCAGGCCGGAATCCGCCTATGGCCTGGATATCTGCAAAATGGGGACGGTAGGCGCCGCGGGTATCAAGGCCGCCCAGCAGGATGGCATTTGACCGGTAGCGGGCCCCGGCGATAAACCAGAACCTGTTGTCATTGCTGCGGGCCCCGGCATGCACCGAGGAGGTGAGCAGACTCAGCGAGACCGATCCCTCGCGGGATTCGGGCTCCCGGTAAGTTATGTCAAGCACTGACGACATACGGTCACCATAAGCAGCGCTGAATCCTCCCGGAGAGAAATTTACCGATGAAGTGAGATCGGGATTGATCCTGCTAAGCCCTTCCTGCTGACCGGTACGGAGCAGATACGGACGGTAAATCTCAACGTCATTAAGGTAGACAAGGTTTTCGTCGTAGCTGCCACCCCTGACCGAATAGCCTGAGCTCAGCTCACTGAAGGTGCTGACTCCCGGCAGGGTGGCAACCGCTGCTTCCACTCCTCCGCTTACCGATGGTATTACTGCACCTGCCACAGCAGGTATGCCTATCACCGTGACATTGTCAGGACGGCTGGCTCTTACCTCAACACCATCGATGATTGTCGTTGCAGGGATGAGTACCACCCGAATGCCATCAAGGGTGCCGTTTGCCTTCAGGGTGACAGTGTCAGCGCTGTATCCGACACACGAGAAGATAACCGTCAGGCTCTCAGATTCTCCGGGGGTGAAGGAAAGCCGGAATGAACCGTCATTTCCGCATAATGTCCCCCTTTCCACGGAAGGAATGAATACGGTTGCGCCTGCCATCGCCACACCTGCAGTATCTGTGACAATTCCGGAGAGGACTTTCTCCTGTCCGTTAAGGAAGCCGGCGGGAATGATTGTGAGGAACAAGGAAACTGTAAGCAGTCTTATGGCTGAAGACCTGACCATCAGTCACTCTTTTTTTTCTTGCGGCTTTTGTGCTTCTTAACCTTGACAGCCTTTGAGGGCTCGTTTTTCAGCATTCCGCTTTTGACTCCCTGGACAAATTTCTGCCAGGCAAATGGATTGAGCAGGTTGTTTGCGGGAGACTGGCCCCTGGTGTAGAGCTGGTCAGCCATCTGCTGCATGGTGTAGTGGTATGCCTCCCCGGGTGTGGGGCGCATGTCGCTCCATATCTGCTGCTGGACCATCGCAAGGTTATATTCCATGTTCTCCATCAGGGGGTCCCTGGGTTTATCTTCGAGAACAGCCCTCTTGAACTCTGAATAGGTCTTCCACGGAAGGACCAGTACCTCTCCGATCTGGATTGTATCGGTGA
>JAVEXM010000205.1:0-2658 GCA_034004025.1 Bacteroidales bacterium | reverse complement strand
CAGAGGATATCACATTTGAAAACAATGCGGAGCAGCTGGGGCAGGCGGTGGCGGTGCATGTCGATGCCGACAGGGTGGTCTTCCGCCGCTGCAGGTTCCTGGGCAACCAGGACACGTTGCTGACGGCGAACCAGGAGAGCCGGCAGTATTACGAGGAGTGTTATATTGAGGGCACGACCGACTTCATCTTCGGGCCTGCCACCGCCTGGTTTGAGAGATGTCACATTCACAGCAAGAAGAATTCCTATGTCACTGCCGCCTCCACGGTTGCTGACCATGAGTACGGTTACATCTTCAACCGCTGCAGGTTGACGGCCGCTGACAGCGTCACGCGGGTTTACCTGGGCCGGCCCTGGCGTCCGTTTGCTGCCACGGTTTTCATAAGGTGCGAGCTGGGAGGTCATATCAGGCCGGAGGGATGGCATAACTGGGACAATCCTGAAAATGAAAAGACGGCGCGTTATGCCGAGTACCGCAGCAGCGGCCCGGGTGCCAACCCTCATTCACGTGTTGCATGGAGCCGTCAACTGAGCAGGAAGGAGGTGAGGAGATACACGGTCGAGAGGGTCTTTGCCCGCCACGACGGCTGGAGCCCCACACGCTAGAGTGGCAGGCTCTCATATTCGAGGCTGGCCATTATGAATGGTCCGACTCCCTTGGGGTCATTGTCGCGTATCACCTCGCCGATATAATACTCATAAGAGCCGTCGCGGTAAGGGTCACCTCCGAGCCCCGCCACACCGCATACGTTTGTCAGTGTCACCAGCCCTTCACTGTCAACCTCAATGAAGTTCTCAAGGAGCCCTTCATAGGCTTTTATGGCTATATCGAGGCGTTCGCTGTCGAGGTATCCTTTCCTTACCCCTTTGAAGACGGAATAGGCGAACATGGCGGTGCAGGATGTCTCGATGTAATTGCCCGGATCACCCGGCCGGTCAAGCACCTGGTACCATCCTCCGGTCTCCGGGTCCTGTATCTCCGCCAGCCGGTCAACCATCGTTCGCAGTATGGTAATAAGTTCATCCCGTCCGGGCTGACCTTCCGGAAGGAAGTCCAGCACATCAACAATTGCCATTGAGAACCACCCCATGGCCCGTCCCCATGCATGCGGTGCCTGTCCTGTTGCAGGGTCTGCCCATGCCATCTTCCGGGAGGCATCGAAGGCGTGCCTGTAGAGACCTGATTCCGGATCCCGGGTATTGGCTGCGGCGATTAGAAACTGGTTGACCACATCCTGAAAATCCTCCGGTCGGTCATACCTGAGAGCATATTCAGCATAGAAGGGAGCTCCCATATAAAGGCCGTCGAGCCACATCTGGTCGGGGTAGATCTTTTTATGCCAGAAGCCGCCTTCAGGAGTCCGGGGCTGTGATTCGAGCTGTTCCCTGAGGGTATGGATCACCTTCTCATATTTGGGATCCTTTGTCAGGTCATGGAGAAGGAACATCATCTTCCCGGGGTTTACATGATCAATGTTGTGGTTCTCCTTCCTGTAGGTGAGGATCGCTCCGTTTTCATCGATGAGTGAGTCGGCATAACACTTTGCATATTCAAAGTACCTGCTGTCGCCTGTAGCCTCATGGAGTCTCAGGAAAGCGAGGCCCATCAGTCCGTGAGTGTAGTTCCACTTCTTCTCCTTAACGAAGTCGACCATCCAGAGGGATGGGTTGCGTATCATCTCCGATTCGGCCATGCGCACCGACCAGAGAGGTGATTTAAGTCCCTCCCCGCTGCTGCCACGGTTACTGCTGCGGCTGTGGCATGAGGGCAGGAGTGATGCCAGCGTGAGGCTGGCAATTATCAGGGTGAGGGGTCCGTTTTTCATTCGATTAAATAATTGTTGTTTCATTATTCGCATGGTCTTACATGAGGAAAGGGAATCAGTCTCATTTGCAGGATGCTGATCATGCAGGTTTGATTACTTACAATGATAGCTGCGCTTTGTCCCGGTGGTCACTTCAGTGAGACCTTTACCGGGCTGTTCAGCCTCCGGGAGAATTTGTCAAGATAATCTTTCCATGCATCGTCAGTTTCGAAGCCCCACTTGCTCCAACCTGCGCCGGTATAGTATACCAGCGGTGTACCCGGGATGTACCTGGTGATGATCATCAGGTGTTCACTGTTCTCCTGCACGGCTGTGGCGGAGGTGGTCAGGACGGTCCCGACGTATGTTATGCCCCCCTCGCCACCATCGAGGCGATATGCAATGGCATTTTTTTCAGGAGGGAAGAGCAGCGCTGAGCCCTCATCCCTTTTCACTATGCCTGCGGCCACTGTAAAGACCTTGTCTATTCCGGAAAACTCTTCTGTCACCCTGTTCATCTGGCTCCCGGCATCGAGTGAGAAGGTGCGGGTCTCTGTGAACATCACGCCGCGGACCTCAAACGGCGGATATGTCAAACTGAACGATGTGCGCAGCGGTCCGTTGTCGAGTGTCTCCCATCTCTCGAAGTTGATCCCCAGCCAGAGGGAATCGTCGATGAAGGGAGCCATGGCCCCGGCTCCCAGGGTACGTCCCACCTTGTAGGAGTCGCACCCCTCACCGTTATCATCATGATAGCTGTTCTTTCCTGCCAGGTATTCGGAGTACCACCTGTCTATCACCATTTTGTCCGTCCGTTTGACCCATACGTCGAGGCCGTTGCTGGGGCCGTCCTT
>JAVEXM010000087.1:1379-12091 GCA_034004025.1 Bacteroidales bacterium | reverse complement strand
GCCGTGAGCACCACAATTATTCCGATGAGTATAGAGATACTCATCGTTCTGGAATATTTTCTGCGGATGTCATAGGCCCCGTAAGCCTTATTACGGTTTTCGAAGACAATGTCATCGAGACTTGGATAGTTTTTCTTTTCCTTTGCCATATCAGTGTCTTCTATTGTGCTGACCCTGAAGCGGTTTCTGGTGTCTGGCCTATAGCCTTGACCACCAGACCCTCTTCAATCCAGTCTATTTCAGTAAATGTGTAGCGCGCAATACCTACAATCGACATCTCGTCAATGATATCAACGAAGTTCTTGTATTTCGACGTCTTGAAGGCTTTTATGAGTACGATCGGACCGGTGTCATCATCCTTCTTCAGCTGGCTGATGGCATTTCGCATCGAGTCCTGTTTGATGTCGATCTTACCGGAGATAACATCTTTCTCAAACTGGTCTATCTTGCGGAATAGTGCCCGGTTTCTGTCGAGCAGCACCTGGCGGATGCCGTCGGCGCTGAAGTCGGTTTCCTGTAACACGGTGACATCCGGGTCGGCTTTGCCGGGGTACCAGAACACCTTATCATCAGGACCGAGGATGATGTTGAGAGTACGGCTCTCAGCGATCTTCGGAGGTTCGACCTTTTCATTCTTCCTGACTTTTTCCGGCAGAACGATCTCCATCACCTTCGGTTTGCTGAAGGCTGCTGTGAGCATGAAGAACGTAATGAGCAGACTCATGAGGTCCACCATCGGCGTCATATCAACGCGGGCGTCACCTTTTTTCGGTTTCTTCTTCCCGCCTCTGCTTTTCTCCTCTACTTGAATATCTGCCATTTTACTCTTCTCCTATTTGTTCTTCCGTTACTTCAACTGCCCTGAGACTGGTGATCAGGTTGAACCTGTTCACGTTCTTGTCCTGCAATATGTCAAGCACCTCCCTTACGATAGGGAACTCAACGTCTGCATCGCCTTTGATCAGCGTCTGCACGGCAGGGTTTACCTGGCGGGCAAAGAGAATCCACAATGCAAGCTGGTTGTCCGCCGAGTCGATGGGGACGCCGGTTTCCATTGCTATCTTATCTTCAGTGTCTTTCAGAGCAAGGTAAGCTTTCATATCCTGGATCGGGACCCCTACGGACGTGCCTGTCCTCTCGAAAAGGCGAAGTTCATCTTCGGTAAACTCAATGTTGTAGCGCTTGCCCATCTCGGCAAGAATCTTGGGACGGAATTTCAGAATTGTATCCGGCCCGTTGTCAACATTGAAAAATACCCGTTTGTCCTTCGCGATGAGAATGGTCATTACGTTGGCATCCATCATCGGTTTCTCCGACACAGAAAAAGGTGTGTCGACAGGAGCCGTTTCCTGGGGCCTGAATGTAGCTGTCAGAATGAAAAAGGTGAGCAACAGCACAAACAGGTCCACCATCGGCGTCATGTCGATTCGTGGCGATTTTGTTCCTAATTTAATCTTTGGCATCTTTTAAATCCTTTCTTTTTTTGACCAAAAGAATAAATTCGGTGAACTACTTCTTCAGTGATGCGGCAAAGGTCTGGGTAAGACTAAAGCCTGCCTCATCAATTTTGGAGACGTATCCGTCAATCCTGGATGAGAACATGTTAAAGAAAATAATAGCCAGGGTTGAGCCTGTGATACCGAATGCTGTATTAACAAGTGCTTCAGAGATACCGGTTGAGAGGGCGAGGGCATCGGGTGCACCTGACTGAGCCAGGGCAGCGAATGCACGGATCATCCCGATAACTGTTCCGATAAGACCGATAAGCACTGAGATCGAAGCGATTGTTGAAAGCATGACCATGTTTCTCGAGAGGGTCGGAAGCTCGAGTGCTGTAGCCTCTTCAAGAGCCTGCTTCATCGAGGTGATCTTCTGGTCTTTCTCCAGTTCCTGATCATTTTCAAGGGCGCGGAAACGTGACAGACCGGCTCTGAGAACGTTGGCAAGAGATCCCTTCTGCTTGTCGCAGGCGACGATGGCGTCCTCGATCCTGTCTTCTGCAAGCATCTCCTGGATGTTGGATACGAAAACATTGAGGCTGCCTTTGCCCTTGACCCTGCTGAGACTGATCCATCTCTCGACCGTGTAGATAAGGAGTGTGATCACGATGGTGATCAGCACAGGCACAATAACGCCTCCCTTATACATGAGGCCGAGAAGGTTGCCCTGCAGAGGATGGCCCTTGGGATTACCTCCCTCAAAGTTTACCGGGTTACCCAGAACTCTGGTGAAAATCAGATAAGCAACAATAAATGCCAGAATAATTGCGAGAGGTGCAAAAAGCGACTGCCATACACCGCTGGACGACTTGGATTTTTTACTCATTTTAGTATTCTTTAGTTGGTTAAGTAAACAGTTGGCAAAAATAATTATTCTCTTAATCTTTTACAATAGTTACAGTTAATAAGATGCAATTTCCGAAACCGCAAAGGTATCATTTTCTACCTTTCCAGGGCAGCGTTGTAGATTCTTCTTTTGGTAACGGGAACTTCTATCGTTCTGTATCCTTTGGCACTGATGACAAGCGTTTCAGATGCCTCGGGCATGACGAACTTATATTCACCCCTGGCATTGGTCCATGCCTCTGCTGCAGTGTCCTTGACCCTGACCGAAGCGCCGGGGATAGGTTCGCCCGAAGCATCGGAAATTACGCCGGTAATCTCGTTGGGATGTGCTTTGGGTATGGCACTCTTCTGCAGCTGGGCTATATACTGGTTGGCTGATCTGGCAGCGTCGTTACCGGGCTCGATGGCCAGTATCCTGTTGTTGGCCTCGATGGCCTTGCCGTAGTCACCCATTGACATATACATGGTGCTGAGAGAACTGAGAGCCTTAACCTGGTAGTCAGGTGACAGGTTCTGCATTCTGTCGTAATAAGCTTTTGCCTCATCAAACCTTTTGTTCATGAGGGCTTCGTATCCGAGGTACCTGAGGGCATCGTAGATCTCCCTGGCATTCTTGACTGAGTCAACGGCTGCTTTCTGCAGCAGTGCTTCGAATCTCGGTTTTGCAAGGCCAAGCTCCGAATCAGGGTCCTTTGCTGAAGCAGTGTTGGCAAGCCAGAGGTAACCCTGCAGATTGTCAGGATATTTGGCTATCATCTGGTTAAATATCTCGTCAGCCTTGTTGAAGGCCTTTGCCTGGTAAAATGCACGGCCAACCTGTATGTAATCATTTTCACTGTCACGACCCTTTTCCAGCAGTCGTGACCAGGTGGTTGCGGCGTCAGCATACCTGCGGGCTGCGTACTGAACGGTTCCTTTCTCGTAGATCATGCCGAGGTCCTCTTTTTCAGCGAAGTAGATAGCCTTCTCGTATGCATCAAGAGCGCTGTTGAGCTCCTTCTCTGCCTTTGCAAGGGCAGCCTTGTGCTCTTCAACCCTGGCAGCCAGTGCATCCATATCTGCCTTGGCCTTCTCCTTCGCGGCACCCTTAAGGGCTGTATACCTGGCCTGCAGCTTGCTCAGTTCATCGGCTTCGTTGTCTGCCTCTATGACAAGCTTGCTGTAATCCTGGTTTTTTCTCGCCAGGATCCTTGCATAATAGATGTAGTCTTTCTTTATCAGCCTCTCCTCATCAAGGTTGGCAAAGAGCCTGTCCATATACTGCTGCGCAAGTTCAAAATTGCCCTCTTCATAGGCAGAATAACCTGCGATACGGTTCATGTATGTCCTTGAGTTGTCAATGGCGAAGATCTCCTCAACATTCTTTATTACCTCCTCATATTCCTTGGCATAGAACAGGGCGTTGACATACCTGATCTTTGCAGGGATATTACCCTGTGTCAGCTCGAGGTATTTCTCGAAGTACTTCTTGGAGTCGTTAAAACGCCCGGCCATTGAGTAAAGCTGTCCCAGCTCCCTGTAGGCAGGAGCATAGTTTTCGTCGAGGGCGATGGCCTGCTCATAATAAGGTATGGCAGCCATCAGGTTGCGACCCTTGACATAGATGCTGCCTATCTTCATGTTTGCCGTGGGCGACTGCAGATCCCAGTCTTGGGCCAGGTTATAGTTCTTGATGGCCTTTGACCCGTCATTGACAAGGATGTAGATGTCACCGGCAATTATGTAGACCTCGCTGTTGCGCGGGTCAATGGTGAGGGCTTCCCTGATGAAGGGCAGAGCCTTGCTGGTGTCAACCTGCTCAAAGCGAATATAGGATTCAGCTATCTTACTGAGAGCATAGGCATACTCTTTCGGATTGTCGATCTTCTTGATCTTCTTGTAGGGAGGGAGCAGGCTCTTTGCCCGGACCCTCAGCTCCTGAGCCTTGTCATTGTCACCCTGGTAGAATGCAACCTTTGCCAGCCCTATATAGTTAAGCGGATCGGCAGCATTGGCTTCAACACCTTTATTAAAGATGTCTGCTGCCTCCTTGGTGGCTACCGTGATCGAATTGGAAATAGTGTCAGAAAAAAAGTCCAGCAACTTGTTCTCCCCATAATGGAAGTATACCTTGCTGTTCGAAGGATCACTCTTTATAAGCTGCTGAAAAACCTCCTCCGCCTTATCGTACAGTTCGTTCTTCGTGAATGTCCTGGCCTCTTCAAGCGACTGTGCCTTCAGTCCGCTTCCAAAAACAATGCAGAAAAACGGTACGGTCAGCAATGCCAGTTTTAAACTTCTCTTATTCATCTTTTCTATATTTGGTTATTCATTCTTTACCTGTATAATTCTTATCGGCATCGTTGCAGGTACAAGACCCGATTTCAATATAATTCTTTGTCCCTTTTCTCCTGCTACAAAACTTACAAATCCCGAGCCAAGTCCTGTAAATGACTCCCTGGTATTCATAACTACCTCTCTGACAAAGGGGTATGATTTATCGTATATTGACCCCTGGACCGGCATGTAGAAGGTATTCGGGTCAAGATAGGGGAGAGATACTGCTGCCACCTTAATCTTGCCCTGAAGGGTCATGCTGTTTGGATCCTCGTAGTCGCTGATCCAGTTGACACTTACGATACCAAGTGCTGCCGGGCTGCTGGCGACATAGTCGATAACCTCAGGATTGCTTTTGACGGCGTAGAAGTTGGGGCCGAGCTTCTCCGGGAGATCAAACTTCTCCCTGAAATACCTGATGTTTCCGGAGTGTATGTTATCAAACACAATATTTATCTGACCCAGCCGGGATTTCGGGTTTATCTGGTTCCAGTCGGTGATTTTGCCGGTGAAAATATCCCTGACATTCTCATATGTCAGCAGGGAATCAGCATTTTTCCTGTTCATTACCAATGCCAGGGCATCGTATGCCACCACGGTTGTTCGAACCACGGTCTGGACATCGAGGAGCAGCGCCCTTTGTTCGTCACTCGGTGTCCATGATGAGACTATGGTTCTTACCGAGTCATTCAGGAAGTAAGCCACAAGCTCATTCTCCGGCTTATAAACCGGCCTGATCTGCGCATAAGGGTAGAGAGCGGTAAAGGTATCCACCTCCGCATCCACTATTAGCCTGAACGATTCGTCAGCTCCTATTACAATATCTCCCGATGTGGGGGTCTCCTTCAATGCTTTGGTACCCCTTGGCTTGCATGATGCAATTGCGAGTACAATCAATGCCGGCAATACCAGCCATGTCATTGACATTCCCGCAATATGAGCTCTGTTCATTCTTTTCCCCGTGATCAACTTATTATAGCCCACAATATTAATAATTATCTCTTTATAAACTCTGATTAAAGGCTTTCAAATTTCCTGCCACAATCATTTTTTCCTGACCCGGACCAGAGATACACCATCTCTTTATGACCGTTTCCGAACGCCGGACCCCTGAAAATTTCATATTATTTTTCCTCCTTGTCACCGCTGAAGAACGCCTCCCTTATCTTCTCCCAGGCAACGAAGACCCGGTAGATACCGTAGATTATCAGGGGGATGCCGAAGATAATCCGCAGTGCCTTATCCATGTAACTGTCAAGCATGGGAGAGAAGATTATGAATGCTCCGAGGCCCAGGTAGAAGAAGACCATCACGGTTCCGAATACCGCGAAAACTCTGTCGTAAAGATTTTTGTTGCTCATCAGGCTGCTTCTTGTAGAGGCAAATATATTGATTATTCTTTTTTTTGCTTTATATGGGTCAATTTAGATCAAAAAAAAGAGGAGAGTTTCTGCGAAGCTCCCCTCCGGTATATGTATCTACAGTCTATTTTGTTGCATTTTCGAGTCTCTTCATTATTGAGAAGATGAACGCGGCTGACAGGAGACAGCAGACGATGAAAACAGTCCAGAGCTGCCACAGTTCAACGCTGTCCCACAGTTTGGAGCCGACGAACAGAAGTTTGTTTCCTACTGCCGTTGCCAGGAGCCATCCAGCCTGCATCATACCCTGGAAGCGTGACGGTGCCACCTTTGAGACGAATGAGAGTCCCATGGGGCTGAGGAACAGCTCTGCCACGGTAAGGATGAGATAGCTGCTTACAAGCCAGTAAGGACTGACCCTGAGTGCATCTGCCACAGGTGAGCCTTCGAGTGAAGAGGGTGAGGGAAGATTCACGGATGAGAGCAAAACCAGAATGAATCCGACAGCTGCTATGATCATTCCGATACCGATCTTTTTTGGTGTGGAAGGCTCGATGTTCTTCTTGTTGAGCCATGCAAACACTCCCATGACAGGGAATGTAAGGGCCACAATGAACAGCGGGTTGAACGACTGGAACACTTCCGGTTCGATGGAGTTCAACGCGTCGGCCTTTCTTACGAAGAAGTAGGCCAGTATCGTTGCTGTTACAAAGAGGGCTCCGCCGATGAACCTGGCGACTGGCAGCATATTCCTTCTTACCAGCATTGCCAGGCCTGCTATGGAACCTATGACTGCGAGCATCGAAGGCAACGTAAAGAAGAGGTTGGTGAACGGCCCCACCTGCTTCACGGTGTAGTCTCTGGCAAACAGTGTGAGGGTAAGTCCGTTCTGGTGGAATGACATCCAGAAGAAGACCACCACAACAAAAACAAGTATGAGTGATGAGACGCGTGCGTATTCATCTTTCTTGGCTGTGGTGAGCATCCAGGTGGTAAAGCCGGCAAAGAGCCCGAATGCGAGTCCTGATGCCCAGCCGACGACAAAGCTCAGCCCCGTTGCAAAGATGGCCATGGCTATCAGTGCGTAGATGAGAGGCCTGATCTCCAGTTCAATCGTATTGGCTGATTCTGCGCTTTCCTTGACGGGTTTTTCCTTGTTGGGGAGCAGCCTGTTGAAGAAAACATAAACGAGCAGGGAGATGACCATTGCACCTGCGGCGATGGCAAAAGCATAGTTGTAGCCTCTTGAAAATACGTTGAGATAGCTCTCTGCAAAAACGCCCAGGTCAGTCACCGGCCCGGCAAGGTTCACCTTGTCGGCAAGAAGCTGAAACTCTTCAAGTTTCGGACCTGCTGCCAGGATGCCGTCATTGTACTGGTGACAGAGGGCGGGAAGGCTTCCGTCATGAGCAAATCCGTTGGTCTTGAGCCACCAGTTCCTTATTCCGTTTGCAGCATACGGGGCGAAGAAAGCACCCACGTTGATACCCATGTAAAAGATCATGAATGCAGTATCCCGCATTTTTGAGTACTGCGGATTGTCATACATCTGTCCGACGACAGCCTGAAGGTTACCCTTGAAGAGTCCGTTGCCGAATGCGATGGTGAAGAGGGCTATCACGGTAAAGGGAAGTGACATGCCTGGTATCGCCATCATTAAGTAACCGGCGAACATGATGATGATACCGAACAGTATCACCGTTTTGTATTTCCTTGTGGAGTCAGCGAGGATACCGCCAACCAGTGCAAGAGCATAAATAGCGAAGTAAAACCAGCTGTAAATATCTCCGGCTTTCTCAGCGGCAAGGCCGTACTTGGCCTGCAGGAATAGCACCAGTATTGCCATCATGGTGTAGAAACCGAAGCGTTCCCCCATATTGGCAAAAAATGCTACCAGCAGTCCTTTTGGATGGTTCTTGAGCATAGTTTTCCGTATTGGTTGTTTATTTGATTCAGATGCCGACAAATATATTAATCTTTTTAATTTGCAGCTATTGCATTGTAAATTAGGCGCGATATTTTTGCATTGCCTATATTTGCACTTTATTAAGAAACGGAGACAGCAGGAAGCTATGAAGATTTTTAGTGCCAATGAGATAAGGGATATTGATGCCGCCACCGTCAGGCTAGAGCCTGTCACGCCGGCAGGACTGATGGAGCGGGCGGCCAAAACATTTTTTCAACGACTGAGGGATACCGTGCCGCCAGAAAAAAAGGTCAACGTTTTTGCCGGGCCCGGGAATAACGGGGGCGACGGGCTGGTTGTCGCACGGCTGCTGCATGAAGAGGGGTATCACGTGAGGGTCTTTATTGTTGAGACGGGGGCATCGCACAGCAGTGAGTTCACCATGAATGCCGACCGTCTCGTAAGAGCCGGCATATCACCACTGACGCTTGCCGAACCGGATCTATTTCCGGCCATGGGGCGTGAAGAGGTGGTCATCGATGCCATCTTTGGCACCGGCCTCCACAGGCCTCCGGCCGGTGTGGCTGCAGAAGTGATACGCAGGATCAACAAATCGGGTGCCTACGTCATCTCAGTGGATGTTCCGTCGGGACTTTACTGCGAAGATAACGGTGATGTCAATCGCGAAACGGTAATAAGGGCTTCGCTGACTCTCACATTCCAGTTCCCGAAGCTGGCTTTCATGTTCGCAGGCAATGATGATCATGTTGGCAAGTGGGAGGTGCTGGACATAGGACTGCATCCTGCGACTATAGCGGAAAAGCCATCGGACCTCCATTATATTGTAAGGGAGGATGTCAGGCCGATGATAGTAAAGAGGAGAAAGTTTGACCACAAGGGTACCTTCGGACATGCCCTGGTAATAGCCGGCAGTTACGGTAAGGCCGGTGCTGCCACCCTGGCGGCTGCCGCAGCCCTCCGTGCCGGTGCGGGATTGGTGACGGCTCATCTGCCGGTCTCGGCCGTCGTACCTGTACAGGCTGCGCTGCCCGAGGCTATGGTATCGCCTGATTCGGGTGAGAGGAACATCACCTCACTTCCGGATCTTGAGGTTTACAGCGCTGTCGGGGCAGGCCCGGGACTGGGCACAGACCCCGACACCCGAATGATGCTTGAAGCACTGCTTGACACCGTTGCCGTTCCTCTTCTCCTGGATGCCGATGCGATCAACATCCTCTCAATCAACAGGGAACTGCTTGAGAAACTGCCGCCCCGTACCGTGCTTACCCCCCATCCGGGTGAATTCAGGAGGCTTGCAGACACCAGCGCCAGCGATCACCGTCTCATGGAAGAGCAGCGCGCCTTTGCTAAAAGGTATAACTGTATCGTGGTGCTCAAGGGAGCACACACCTCCGTTGCACTTCCTGAAGGAGAGATATACTTCAACAGTACCGGCAATCCGGGCATGGCTACCGGTGGAAGCGGCGACGTTCTTACCGGAATGATAACCTCCCTGCTGGCCCAGGGCTATGACCCTGCTGATGCCGCCGTTACCGGTGTTTACCTGCACGGCCTGGCGGGTGACGTCGCACTCAGGATACACTCCGAAGAGTCTGTCATCGCAGGAGACATTCTGATGAATATCGGCAGGGCTTACCGCGAGACCCAGTTCAGCAACCTCAGCATGTACCTTTAAAACAAGATAATGACTAGGATACTTCTTACGGTTATTATTGCGCTGACGGCGCTTGTTACAGCATGTTCAGTTCAGTCGCGGAACAGCGGCAATGACATCGTGGTCCTTCCCCTGGGAGGAGAGGTGAAGCTCACCGAGGGAAGCATGGTCTATGCGCTTCCGCTTACAGTGTTTGAGTTTGAGATTACGGCCACCAGAACCCTCGGGGTGCCGGGTCCCTATGCAAGCTACGCTGCCGAGATGATCGGCCTTGATAATATAATAGAGCAGGAGCATGAGTACTGGACACTCACCGACGTAAGGCTGAAAACTTTCGAGGAGCTTGATCCGGAGCATTTTTACGTGATCCAGGGCACCTCCCTGATGCAGTCCAACCTGCTCTCGCTGAAGGAGAGCGGCCTCGTGCTTGACATCAATCCTGCAATTTACTCCCGCACCGGCTTCTCACAGATCCGGGATGGCGGTGAGGAGACCGGGACTCTCTTTCCCGACCGGGGTGCTTATGAATACGTGGCCACAAAAACCGATACGGCCTACAGGATTGTAAAGGCAGATACCGCATTCATAAGAGTACCATACCTGGTGCAGAAAAAGCGGGGTATGACAATTGAAGAGGAGGCCAGGGAAGCGGCCGACCGGCTTCTTGAACTGAGGGAGGGAAGGCATATGATCCTCACCGGCGAAACAAATATCTTCCCGCAGGACGGTGCTGCCATCGACGAGATAAACAGGCTCGACAGGGAGTACACGGCACTCTTTGCCGGCAAGACCTTTTCCCAGACAAGAGAGTACCATGTATGGCTGACACCCGACCTCTCAATGACAGGAGGCAGAACTACGGTCTTTTACTTCTCCGCCGCTGAGGGAGTGCTGCCTGCTGGCAGTCCGGGAGGCATCCCGGTGCTGATAGAGATGGTGCCCTCGGGAAAGACAAAGGAACTGAAGCTTGTCGTGCAACCGGTGACTTCACAGAAGGAGCTGACAGCCAGGGACAGGCTCTACTACAGGGTCCCTGACGTGGCCGAGATTAAGGTCACTGCCGGGGAAGAGACACTCTGCACGGCCAGGAAGCTGGTTTACCAGTTCGG
>JAVEXM010000087.1:0-1279 GCA_034004025.1 Bacteroidales bacterium | reverse complement strand
AGTGATCCGTGGACAGGCAACAGCTCTGTGCAGAGGCGGAATGACCACCTGATGAAGACTCTCATCAACGGTTTCCGGAGACTGCCGTAATTCAGGGAGGGGAAGGAGACGCAATCGGTCCCTCCGGGTATTATATAGACAGGTATGCCGGTGACCTTGCCAGCCATCACAGGCAGCAGTGACCAGTATCCGCCAAACATTACGAAGACTGCCACGGAGCCTTTGAGATGGCGGCTGAGGAAGTGGAACTGCCGGAGGAAATTGAGGGGTGTGGCCGCTTTGCTACTCCAGTTGTGGGCCGGACTCCGCACCTCAAATCTTTTTGAAAGAAATTTTATGTCTTTCCGGGTAAAGGTGGAATCTTCAGGATATATGTAAAGGATCTTTTCCCTCATCTGCAAAAGATTAAAGCCTGGAGATCATAAACCTGATCCTTGAAAGGAGTTTCCGGACAATTATCTGTGACTGGGGCAGGGGTGAGAGTGTCACCGCACCATTCTTCCGTAAAGTGACGACGGCATAATCATTCTCCCTGTCGAACAGGGGATAGGAGATGTAGCTTACAAGTTCAAGACCTCCTGCATAGGCATTGGCGGTCAGAATGTCTGCCTCCACCGACTGATCTATTATTTGGAGCTGGTCCGGTGATTTCGCCCTAAGGTGATCAAGTGCCCTCGGGTGAGGGATGTGTATCAGTATCACCGACCTGTCATGCATATGGTCTGCCAGCGTGCTGAAAAGGTTTCGGTGCTGCTCAAGGGGGATGTGTTCCAGGACATCCGGCAGTACGATGAAGTCGAAGGTTCCGGGATGGCTGAAGTCAGTCATGTCAGTGACCCTGAAGCTTATGTTCCGGGCATGCGAGAGTCGCTTCCGGGCTGTCGATACAGACTCCGGGCTTATGTCAGCAGCGACAATTTCTCCTCTCCTGAGGTATTGTGCCATCAGTCCTGTCAGGGTACCGATTCCGCATCCTATCTCAAGGACCCTGCTCTCTTTTTTCAGTCCTGCCCTGACCAGGAACTCCATAATCCTGTAGTGTCTCAGGTTAACGCTGGTTTTTTCCTGGTGTTCGGCAAAATCATCATACCATTTGCCTATCTCTTCGCGTGTTTCCATAGGATTGTCCGATAAACGGCCGGCACTCCCCCGGCCTCCGCGAAAGCAAAAGTATGCTAATTTTGAATAAGGAGCGTTATTTGTACCTCAGACTGCCATCCCGACACTCCTGACTTCATCGGGACAATTCCGTCTGCGGGATTGATCCACCTCCGTTTTA
>JAVEXM010000204.1:0-2664 GCA_034004025.1 Bacteroidales bacterium | reverse complement strand
TGTCTTCAATCACCCGGTGAACAGGTTTGTGGCACGCTATGCGGGGATAAAGAACTTCTTCAGGGTCACCTTCATCACATCGTACAAGAGCGCCTCGGCTATCTCCGAAAAGAGGACTAGGTTCAGGCTGACACGGGGTGAGTATCCGTCGTCAGGACTGCTCATCATAGGTAGCAGCGAGGTGCTGCTCTCACGGCAGGGAGCCTCCGGGTTCGGGATCAATAACATACGCGGCGTCATCGATGACATCGTGCCTTCACCGACAGGCTTCGAGATCACCGTCAACGCCGGGGATTACTTCTATGCTGACATCACTCACCGCGAGATGGAGGAGAGCCGCTTCGTAACCGGGGAGAAGGTATATGTATCATTTCGCCCTGAATCACTGCGTATAGTGGGCAACGGCGAAGACACCAAAGAATATTGAACAGTCATGATAACATTCGAGGAAGCTTACAAAACAGTAATGGCGCATGTTTTCCGCACCGGCACGGAGCAGGTGAAGGTGAGCGATGCCGTCGGCCGGGCCCTGGCAGCGCCGGTTAAGAGCGACATGGACATGCCGCCGTGGAACAAGAGTGCCGTTGACGGCTACGCATGCCGGCATGAGGACCTCGGCAGTGAGCTGAGGGTCCTGGAGACAATAGCCGCGGGGGTGCTGCCCCTGAAGGAGGTTACCCCCGGCACCTGCTCGCGCATAATGACAGGTGCTGCCGTACCGGCAGGTGCCGACTATGTCTTTATGCTCGAGGATGCCGAAGAGAGGGAGGGAGGCACGGTGCGCTTTACTGGCCGGGCCGGTAACACCAACATAGCAAAGGCAGCGGAGGATCTCAGAAGGGGACAGACAGCCCTCAGGGAGGGACAGTATGTCAGAGCGCAGCACGCAGCCGTACTGGCTGTCGTCGGTGCCACAGAGGTGACCGTGAGCTGCAGACCCACAGTGGGTATCATCAGTACCGGCGATGAGCTGGTGGAGCCTGACCGCATGCCCGGGGGCGCCCAGATACGCAACAGCAATGCCAGCCAGCTGATGGCACAGGTGAGCAGGGCAGGGGCAATGGCAAAGTACTACGGTATTGCCCGCGACGAGGAGGCAGCCATAGAAGCGCTGCTTAGCAGGGCACTGAAGGAGAATGATGTGGTGCTTATCTCCGGTGGCGTCTCCTTCGGCGACTTCGACCTGGTGCCCGGGGTGATGCGCAAGCTGGGGCTGTCGGTCCATTTTGACCAGGTGGCCATGCAGCCCGGCAAACCCCTTACCTTCTGCACGGGAGAGAACAGGGCGGTGTTCGGGCTTCCCGGCAACCCTGTATCCGTCTTCGTGCAGTTCGAGGTGATGGTGAGACCGTACCTCGACAGGATGGTTGGAGTGACTGCCGAGACACCCCACATCCTGATGCCGCTGGCAGCAGACTACTCTCGCAAGAGGGCCGAAAGGCTGGCCTGGATACCCTTCATCGTCACGCCCTCGGGTGAGGCCATGCCGGTGGAGTATCACGGGTCAGGACATATATCGGCACTGCCGGAGGCGTGGGGACTGATAACCATACCGCGAGGTCAGAGCTGGATACAGAAAGGAGAGATGGTAAGTGTTAGACAGATTTGACAGAACGATAAACTACCTGCGCATCTCGGTCACCGACCGTTGCAACCTGCGCTGCCGCTACTGCATGCCGGCGGAGGGGGTGAAGCTCATCAGGCATGAGGATATACTCACCTATGATGAGATCACTGAATTCACAAGGGTGGCGGTGGCTGCCGGAATAAACAAGGTCAGAGTCACCGGCGGCGAGCCGCTGGTGAGAAAGGGAGTAACAAACCTGATCGCAATGCTCTCTGCCATTGAAGGTATTACCGACCTGTCGATGTCGACCAACGGGATTTTCCTTGCTGATTATGCCGACGGGCTGGCGGAGGCAGGGCTAATGAGAGTGAACATCAGCCTCGACACCCTCGATGCGGAGAAATACAGGTATGTCACCCGCGGCGGGGATATCAACGCTGTCTTCAGGGGCATTGAGGCGGCGCAGAGGGCAGGACTGAGGCCGGTGAAGATCAACTGCGTAATCAAAACCACCCCCGAAGAGGAGGATGCACGTGCCGTCGCCAACTTCTGCGTGGAAAAGGGACTGGAGGTGCGTTTCATCAGGCAGATGGACCTGGCCCATGGCACCTTCTCCGTCGTCCACGGTGGCACCGGAGGACACTGCGCCCGCTGCAACAGGCTGCGGCTTACCCCCGAGGGGCTGGTGAAACCCTGCCTATTCAGCGACCTGGGATACAGCATCCGTGAGCTGGGGGCAGAGGAGGCCATCAGACTGGCATTGATAAACAAACCGGAAAAGGGAACGGTGAACCATCTTAACGGATTTTATAACATAGGAGGCTGAACAATGGGAGAACTGACACACACAGACGAGAGCGGCAGGGCGCATATGGTCGATACCGGCGGCAAGCCTGTGCAGCACCGTACGGCGGTCGCATCCGGAAGGATAAACATGCAGCCGGAGACACTGCGGCTCGTGGCAGAGAACATGATGAAGAAGGGCGATGTCATCACCGTGGCCGAGATTGCAGGCATACAGGCCGCCAAGCAGTGTGTCACGCTGGTGCCGCTGTGCCATAACATCGCGCTTGACCAGGTGAAGGTCACACTTGAGG
>JAVEXM010000086.1:0-12252 GCA_034004025.1 Bacteroidales bacterium | reverse complement strand
GCATTATAGTTGTCAAATGCCTCCTTCGCCTTCCGGCTGAATATGTCGTCAAACTTACTCATGACTCTTCCTGGCCGAAGAAATTTGCCTGTAATAAAGTTCCCGGAGCATCTTTTTGGCCCTGGCAAGATTTGCTCTGGATGTGGAAGCTGTAACTCCCAGCATCTGTCCGATCTCATCGTGTGAATACCCCTCTATCTCGAAGAGGTTGAACGTTACCCTGCAGCTTGCCGGGAGATGGCTGTAGAGAGCGAGAATATCATTTGCGGAAAGCTCCGCTTCGATCTCTGGCTCATTCTCCTCTGTCTCCGTTATTGCGCTGACTGACAGGTAATCATTGTGTTTCTGGTTTTTCCGGTAATTGTCAATGGCAGTATTTACCAGTATTTTTCCATACCAGTTTTTAAACGCCCTGTTTGGGTCGCACTCTGAGATTTTGTCCAGGACTTTCATATAGCTGTCATTAACTATTTCCATGGCTTCGTTTTCATCTCTTGCATACCTGATACAGACTGACATCGCAAATGAGAAATATCGTCTGTAGAGAAGTTCCTGTGAGCGGATATCGCCACCGGCACATCTCCTGACCAGATCCGAGTCTGAATATTTATCTCCATCGCGGGTTCTCTTCCCCATTATACCGCCAGGAATCAAGTTTTCCCGAAATAACTCAATTCAGACGATATTATGGTTGCTGTTTTCATTTTTATTTACCTACATAAATACAAAGCCCAGATGGAACTCAAGCCTGTAATACTGGGTAACAGTCTGCATTATTGAGCTTCCTCCCCACCAATATGAAGGCTGGTTCAGGGTGACCTTCTGGTACCTGTATCCGATGCCAACGTTTACTGCCGTTCTGTTCCATGTAAACATGGAGATGCCCACCCCGGCATTGAAGAGAAATCCACCTTCTTGTTCAACGTCTGCAGAATAATCATACATATATGATCCAGGCTGTTCGGAAAGGGCAAAACCGTAACCGGTCTTTATCCATGTGAAGGGTGAAAAACCAGTATTAAAGGGTGTGAACCGAAGATCCGCGTACAGCGGAACCAGGAGCACGTCAAGCTCTTCCATTCCCGAGCCGATACCCACCGCCAGCCCGTTTCCAAACTGGAAACCGTTCGAAAGATGGATACTGATGCTTCCCTGGTTGCCATTTTCATTCTTTCCGGAGAGAATGCTGGTGTTAATCCTTGCATAGTATCCGGAGGTTTTAAGGTTCTTTTTTAGCGGATAGGCCGCGGCTTCAACCGATGATACCTGCCCCCTGCCAATTCGGATGATCTGGGGCGAAGTAATCTTAACATCCAGGTAGTCAGCAGAATCGCCAACGATGGTTCCCGAAATCCGGGAGCCATCGTTAAGCACAACAGTAGATTTCCTGTGCTGGCCTGTTGCGGAGAGTGTCAACAGAACACAGACCGCAATTGCAGTGAGTCTGTGCATATATCTAATCTTCCTTGATCGTAATGTGGCTGATTTGGACAATGTTTTCCGGGTCACTGTAGTCATACTGGTAGATACCTCCTGTTCCTACCAGCATCAGGATGCCATTCATCGGAATCACATCGTAGGTATCAAAGTCAGGGTAGTGCGCCACCTGGCTGGTAATGATTGCCAGTGGATTTGATTTGTCATAGATTTTCAATCCTGCTGCTCCGTCACAGACGAAAAGGAGGTCACCGTCGGTGCCCAGCCCATGGGGATTGAACATCGGGTATGATTTAACCAGGTACGGATTTTTAATTGAGGATATATCTACTACCTCCAGCAGGTTTTGTGTATTGTTGCACATGTTCCCGGAGCGGAGGGTTACATAGGCGTACTGACCGTCAACCACTACAGGGTCACAGGCTGTGACATGGTCATATGATGATACCTGGACAGGTTTTTTCGGGTTGACAAGGTCGAAGATGAGCATCCCGGTTGTGGTTCCCACGAAGAGGTTATCCTCGAGGCGGAACAGCGTCTCCATGTTACGGGGCATATCCACACTGTCGATAACCGTCATCGCTGATGCCGTGGTGATGTCAACCGTTTTCAGCCTGGTTGGCACTGCTATCACATACAGGTAGTCTTCATTCAGCATGAAACGGGCCATGGATCCGCCGGTGCCGCTGCCTCCGGTCCATTTGGCACCTGATTCGATGTTCGCCATAAAATCCATTCCTTCAAGGTAGATATATCCGCCGTTATTGTATTTTTCAACTTCCTCGGTGATCTTCTCCACCTCCCAGTCAATAATCACCCCCTGCGATTTGTCTACCATCGCGTACGGGTACCATAACTCTCCTTCCGGGACAATTTCCGGGAAAACATTTTCAATTCGGTCAATCTCGACAGGATTTTCGACATCGGTAATATCAATTGCCAGGAGGTCAATATAGCTGTCAGCGAAGAGGACATTACCCTTTATAGCCATGTCAACGTTCCCCATGATCTCATAAAAGGCCACCTTTTGGGGATTTGCCGGGTTTGTGTTGTCAATCACATGTATGCCTTTGCCGTACTCGTTGACAAAGAGATACCCGTCCTTGAAATACATTTTTCCGGGGTGGGAGATTTCTATCGGGGCACTCTTCAGGAAGCTTGACCGGAATTCATCATAAGGCATGTACACAGGCACGTTTGCATCATAGGTAATCAGTTCTGTTGTTCTGTCCTTGCAGGCAGTCAGGCCGGCAATCAGAACTGTCAGAAACAGTGCGGATTTGACAAGGTTCTTCATATTCGGATTTTTTGGTTGGCGGTTTTAAACTGTGAATTCTATCTGCGAAGGTTTTTCAGATTAATTATCAAGCGGATTAACAACCTGACCGATGAAAAGCAGGGCATTGGTAGTTCTTTCCCTTATTGCAAAAACAAATGGTTTATCAATTACAAATTCATTGGGCTGAGGCGGAAAACTGGTAGTGTACACTCCCACTGTGGTGACAGCGGCTGCTTCGGTACCCTTTTCGTCCACTTCCACAAAAGTGTTCTGCTTGACGAAGCTGACAAATATTGAGGCACCCGAAATACCAGAAAGGTCTGCCAAATAGGGATCGAAGGCATCAATCATTCCCATGCTCTTCAACTGGTCATTAAGGCACTTCTCATATGAGAATTTGAATTTCGGCATATAGACAGTCAGTTTACCATAATCTTCCTGGCTATCAAATCCCGCGGTGATTGTGTTCCATTTCGCTGCGTCAAGTGATGCTGTAAAGTCGGAGAGAGTGCCAGCCGGAACTATCACAACCATTGTAAAGTTTGTCTGACCATAGGGGAGTTCGATTGCACTGTATCCTGCTCCGCCGGTCACTTTTGACCCGACATCCCCCTTCATGGTGCTCACATTCACAGAGTTTGAGCCGGAAATGTAAAATGCCCTGTCAGATGTCAGATCCTCGTCGAACTGATAGCTCCAGTCGCCCTTGAAATAAAGGGCATTCATGATGAACATGACCGCATCACCGGAAATCTCATCGAGCACCTTCGGAATTTTGCCGTTTGTATTGTCGCTGGCCCATTTGTTAATGGTTGTAAGGGCAGATGGCTGTAAAAAATCAAGACCGGCAATCTCAGCATCAAAATCGGTGTCCATCGTGCTGAGGAACGGGGGCTTGACAGTGAACCCCTGCCTGTAGAATATTGCGTTTGCAAGGGCCAGTTTTACCTTCGGATCAATTACAAGCAACTGGGAAACGAGGCTTTTGTAGACTTCGTTTATTTCGCTGATTGTCATCTGTCCAGGATATTTCAGCGTTGCCTTCAGCTGGTCATAAGTTTCTCCGGCACAGCCGTTGAGCAGCATCGTCAGCGCGGCACTGGCACTGAGGGGGGAGAGCATGAAGTTTTTATTTTCCGCAAGAGCAACTTTTGAATAGAGCTCAACTCCGAATTCATTGTTATAGGCAATGACTTCGGAACTCTTGGCTGTCAGTGTGAGGTTTTCCGGGGTGAGATCGGGTTCCTCTCCATTATCCTTTGAACATGATGACAATACGGCAAAGGTCAGGAGGCACAGAATTATAAATACTTGATTTTTCATACAGATGTTTTTAAGCAATGGTTCTACGAAACTCAGGTCTTTTATTACCTAATACGAGATGACACGCCGGAACGCTGCAATACATAGATAGAAAAATTTCTGCCTGTGCATGCGGGCAGCAGTCTCTGATGCCGTTCATTGTAAGTGACCGGCCTTAACCTGAATGCAAAGGGACGGGTCGCTTAATTAATCTTACCGCCTACTACCGGGATTGTCACCTCCGTTCCGGCAAGATCAACGGTCAGCTCCGTTCCGGGAATAGGATGAAGGGTGAACTCCTTGTCACTTGAGAAGATCATGAGGCCTATCTGTTTTCCGGCAGGAATGATCTGGTCATCGGGCTCAAGCCCGAAGCTCATCTCATAAAATTTGCCAGGCACCAGCGGCTCACTCTCGGTCAGGGAGCGATAGTTCTGCAGGTCGGCCCAGCCGCGGGTGATGATGCTTTCGGTCATCCTCATGATGCGCCCGTCGTCCCAGGGCAATGCCACCATCCACACGGAGAGGTTCACAGCAGGTTTGCTGGAAGCCGCCCTGATCTTTATCTTAACCACACCCGAGATGTGAACCGGTTCCGTCAGAACGGGAGTCAGGTACAGGAGACGGTGGTTGCTGTATTCAGCCTGGGCAAGAGAAGAGCCGGTAAAAGAATAATTATCGATAAGGGTTTCCTTCTCCTGTTTTGCCGGCTTCGTCATCACCAGTCCGCCTGCCTCCGGGGCGCCCCCCGTGAGATACAGAGTAACGGGCCTGGCATCCGGATTGGGATAATCAGTATATGCTGTAGGGCTGAGCCGTTCGGCTCCTTCGCGGACGATCCATGCTTTCGGATCATTCTCCACCCCGTTTTCAATGCCGAAAAGGTAACGGGTGAACCACCTGTTCATCATTTTGAACGGAGGCTCACCGCCATGGCTTCCCTGGTGATAGTATATCTGCAGCGGCACTCCCATCTCCTTCAGCTTTTCAATGAAACGGTAACTGTGACTGGGCACAACGTTCCAGTCATTGAAGGCATGCGCCATCAGGGTGGCTGCCTTATAGGGCTTCATATAGTTCATCAGGTCACGTTTGGCCCAGAACTCATTGTAGTCACCGGTGATACGGTCGAGTCCGGCAGCCATCTCCCCGTCCCTTACCACACTGTCACAGTAGTCACAGTTATCAGGATTGGAGAAGACAAAATCATACAGGACATCGGCATCTTCACCCAGGTATCCTCCCGGGCTCCTGACCAGTCCGTTGGAGCGGTAATAGTGATAGTATGATGTATTGGGCGCTACAGGTATAATGGCTTCAAGCCCTTCAACTCCTGTTGTGGCAGCGGCAAAGGGGATTGTTCCGTTGTACGATGTGCCTATCATTCCTACCTTGCCGGTTGCCCAGTATGCCTTTACCTCAACGCTTCCGTCAGGTGTGGTGTATCCTTTGGCCCGTCCGTTGAGCCAGTCTATCACAGCCTTCGGCGCCAGGGCCTCTATCCGCGTACCTATTGTGGGGCATCCCTGCGAAAGTCCTGTTCCGGGCGCAGATGAATGAACCACGGCAAAACCGTAGGGCAGCCATGCCTTTACCTGTGAGTTGGAAATAACAGGCCGCTCACCTCTCCTTTCGATCTGCGGGGGATAAATATGTGGTTTGGGAACGGTATTGAGTTCCTGCCTTACATTCCAGAAATATTCCTTATTGTTGCCGGCAGTGCCTGCGAAGTATGGACTCGACTCATACACCACGGGAAGCTTTATCCCTTCAGTGTCAGTCTGCTTCGGGCGTGTGACATCAACATGCATCCTGTCATTCTTACCGTCGCCGTCAGTGTCAAACTCCGTCTCAACCCACAGATCCTCGCGGATCCAGTCGCCGGCATTTTCAAATGCAGGTATCTTCTGCGCTTCACCATTTACTATTACCGGAACCACAGTAGCTGCCTGCACCTGCTTCTGTGCCTCGGGCTTCATGTCTGCCGCCGGCTGAGCCGCCGATTCAGCTTTCCTGTTTTTCTTCTGTGCAAAAAGGTCCGGATGATAGCCAATAATCATCGCCATCACAAAGAGTACGAGGGTAATCTTTTTCATTGATTTCGTTCAGTTAAGGATCTCTCCTTCAAAAGAACAAAATTTCTGAAGATAAGGAAATGTTATCGGGCAGATTATTGAAACAGGTAGTTGATCGACCTGGTCGAGTTCTGCAGTTTAAATTCCGAGTTGATAATGGTCTGGGTATCATGCATCTTATGAATCAGAATTGTCTGACAATGGACCGTTTTGCCCGACTTCATCATGTCAAGAATCTCTTTTTTAAGATTTGTGCCGGAGCCTGCTGCAGCCCTGCCGGCCCCCTTGTTACGGGTATCGCCCGTTCGCCAGACCTGCCAGTCTGATTCAATTATATATCTTCCGGCGTTGGCGTCCCAGCCCTGCTTAAGGTCAGCAGGCTGATGTATATAAAGCTTTGTGCTTTCGTCGAACCTTAAAACAATAGTGTTAACCGAGTATTCAGTGCCTACATTTTTATTAAGCAGAATCTGTCCGGAAATCTGATCATAAGGATTTGCACCTTTGGTTGAGGTGCCTGGTGTCACGTCGCGCATGATCCTCAAAGTTTCGGTCCCGCTTGCGGAGACAACAAATGCCATCCTGTAGGTTTTTTCGTATGTATCGGCGGTCTGGGCCTTCCACTGGGCGGTAGCGCCAGTGCAGAGAAGCATTGCCAGAAGGGTAATGACCGGTTTTTTCATTTTTCGGAGTGAAGATTGTTACGTACTTTATACGCATAAGTGTCAGGAATGTTTTGTCGCAAGATGGTCTTGCGTCTCGCTGGCATACCACTTGCGCGAATGCAAAAATTATGGATTTCACCTTACAACCTGCTCCTCAGGCTTCGCAAATCGCAAATCACACCTCACAATTCTCAGTACTTATTTCTTAAATTAGCGACTTCACCCTCAGAACTATGCCAGCTCATGACTGATCAGAGAAGTTTATCCAGGACACTCGGGCTTGGGTACGTAGTCATATTTGTGATTGCCAATATTATAGGATCAGGCGTATATAAGAAGATAGCACCCATGGCCGATGAGCTGCAATCCTCGGTCTGGATCCTCCTCGTATGGATAGCAGGCGGACTCATAACCCTCTTCGGCGCGCTGAGCAATGCCGAACTTGCCGGAATGCTTGCCGATACCGGGGGCGACTATGTTTATCTGAAGAAGATCTATAAACGATTCTTCTCATTTCTTTACGGCTGGTCACTTTTTGCAGTTATCCAGACTGCAACGATTTCTTCCCTGGCGTATGTGCTGGTGCAGTCGCTGAACAGCGTCATCCCGATTCCCGACCTGCTTCCTGCGCTGCATGATTTTTCAATAGGCGGGGTGTTCTTCCCGTTTCAGGATTTCGGCATAAAGCTGGCAGCAATCATCGTCATCATGCTGCTGACACTGCTCAACATGTCAGGACTTCGCAGCGGGGCCTGGACAGGGAAGGCAATCTTCTTTTTTGTCTGTGCCGGACTGCTGGTGATTGTGATTGCCGGCTTCACCACGAACAATCCAAGACCGGAAAACTTTATGAATTTCAGGGAACTTGGCGAGGGCACTGTGACTCTATCCTCATTCTATACCGCGATGCTTGCTGCATTCTGGGCTTACCAGGGGTGGGTGTCAGTAGGGTTCATAGGAGGAGAGATCAGGAATGCCAACAACAATATCCCGAAGGGCATCGCCATCGGCGTGCTTGTGGTGATTGCAGTGTATGTCCTTGTCAACCTGGCCTATATGAGGATAATGTCGATCCCGGAGCTTGTACGGGTTCACGAGGCGGGGAACCAGATCGCTGCAATAGAGGCTGTCAGGAGTCTGTGGGGACAAGGCGGGGTGCTCTTTATCTCCGTTCTGATACTGATCACAACGATGGGATGCCTGAACGCAAGCATCCTCACGGGATCACGGCCGTATTATGCAATGTCGCAGGAGAGGCTCTTCTTCTCAGGCATCGGGAAGCTCAACCGCTTCAACGTGCCCGGCAACTCGCTGCTGTGGCAGGGGATATGGGCATCGGTACTGGTGCTGTCAGGTACATTCGACCAGCTGACAGACATGCTGATCTTTGCCGTCTATATATTCTACGGTGCGATGGCAACAGGAGTGTTCATCTTGCGCCGCCGCATGCCCTATGCTCACAGGCCCTACAGGGTCTGGGGATATCCTGTTGTGACGGCAATCTTTGTACTTTTCTGCATCGGACTCTTTTTCAATACTATAATCACCCGGCCAAGGGAGGCAATGATTGGTCTGTCACTCATCCTGGCAGGAATACCTGTATATTTTATCTTCAACAGAAAAACCCGGGATGAAAGGGATGGGTGATCAGCCTGAACAGTTCTGACAAGGTGAAGGCGGAGATGTTGTAAAGCATGACACGGGAATGAATATCTGCTGCCTGAAGTACGTTTTAGAAGTACAAACAACTAAAACATAAAGGAGGTTATAATGCAAAGGAAAAGCGTATACGCCCTGATTACCGCGTTTGCACTATTAGTGTTACTGTCTGTTATTCCCGGATGCGATATCGAAACCGAGAATATGATCACTGTCACTATGATTAATGGCTCATCTGAAGACGTTCATATGTGGACAAACGGTGAGTCCATTGATCCGTCAAACAAGCTTGCTCCGGGAAAATTGCGTAACTATGTCTGGGATGTAAAGGATACGGAAAACTTTCCGGAAATTACGTTTACGATTTATGCCGGTCAAAACGGGCAGACACTTACATCAAAGCAATTCGTGCTCCCCAATGCCACGGGTAGCCTTACAGTAAAATATGTGGGCGGTTCGCTGGTGAAGCAGTAAGATTCAGATCTTTCTGATGTTCTGTGAAAGGCCATCACATTCACCCATCAGGTGAATGTTGTGGCCTCTTCTTTTATCCCTTTGGGTGGGAACGTACCAGACCGGATATTTTCTGCTTACCCGCAGGGAAGCAATGATCAGGTTATTTTTTCAAGTAAAAGCAGGAAATATTTCCTGAGAAATCAGCCACATACAGAAGGTCGCCAGCCAGGCAGGCTGTGCTGAAGACAGGAGCCCCCAGGTTTATTTTGCACCTGATCCTTCCGTTGCCACTGTCAATGGCGTACAGGTAACCGTCAGAGGCACCGAAGACTATCATGTCTCCCACAGCTATGGGCGAGGTTTCAACCGTGGAGGCCGGCGGTTTTGAATAAGGGGCGGTATATAAAAGTGATGTGACCGGCTTCACCTTCCAGAGCTCCTTTGACGAATAACGGTCCCAGGCAACCAGCCCTTCAGCTGAGGTTCCTGTTACAATAATTTTGTCAGTCACCAGCGGGGCAGAAGCAACCTGCATGTCATAGGGGACCGGGTTAACTTTGTATATTGACCCGGTTCCGGGGTCCATCCGGATCAGGGCTCTCTCGGCCGCAAAAAACATAGTATCATCAATAAAAGCGGCCGTGCCGTTACAGAAGCGTATGCCGTCACTGCTAACCTCCCATTTTTTTGCCCCGGACTGAAGGTCATGGCCGTAAAGTGCCCGCCAGTTGGCCCCGGCAATGAGTGTATTGCCATGAACAGCCATGGTGGATGTTGTGCCTTCTCCTCCGTTCCAGCTGTCATTCTTCCATATCAGGTGGCCGTCATGGCTGTCAAGTGCAGAAAGGTAATTTCCATATCCACAATAGTAAACGCCATTGTGAACTACGCCACCGTTAACCGGCAGGGGAAAGGTGCTGAGGCCAAGGTTCCTTTTCCAGGCAAGTTCGCCGTTACCGGCATTTATTGAATATGCAATCGCTCCCTCATCGGTCGCAAATAAATGACCGTCAGATAATGATAGTGTGTTTTTTACAGGATTTTCGGTCAAAAACTGCCATTTCAGATCACCCGTTGAACCGTCGAGAGCCATTATTTTATTGTTGGTGCCATAATCTTCGTAAACAGCAACATAAAGTGTTCCGTCCGAGTAAACAGGTGGACAGATTCCGGATCCTGTACCGGCATTTGTTATCCACTTCAGTTTCAAAGGATCTTTCAGCGTGACTTCTGCGCTTTGGTCGATTGAAGCATCTTCTGAAAATATAAAGTTCTGCACTGATGAAAAGGTATCTCCGTTCTTAAGCCGTACCCTGAAATTGATATGGTAGGGAATGCCCCTCTTCATATCCTCTGCATCGGATTTTCCTGACCAGTTCCAGTCAGATTCCCGGCTGAGTGCCTTCCATTCTCCCAAACCCTCTATCATAAACTCTGCTGCATCCGTCGGGGACACGGTTGAATAGGTGTTCACCGAAACTAAAAGCTTACCACTGTCATCGATAACTGCCTGGTTGCCTGAAGGGCTCACCGCTGCAAAGTGATTGTTAAGGTAATTGTACCTGGGACGAGCCGCTATATTGCCTTCACCGTCAATTTCATACACCGGAAAATTTGAAACGGAGTGGTCTATCCCTCCTTTGTTCGGAGGGGCACTGCAGAATGAGACAATGCCGCTGTTACCGTGACGTATGAAGTAATTCGAGTGCCAGTGCCCGTAAATCCAGGCCTTCAGGTTGTGTTCGCCGAGGTTGATATGTTCCGCCTCATTGATCCCGTAGATGAACTTATCGCCCATGGTGAGAAGGTTATGGTTAAAGACTACAAGATTTTTTGAAGGGTCAACCAACCGGAGGTCATTTTTCATCCACCTGTAGACGTCCTCCTTTGTATAGGAAGGCTTATAGTCCCCGGAAAGCATAGGGGTGATGATGAAATGGGTGTTCCCTGCATCGAAAGAATAAAATGCCGGCCCGAAATTCTTCTCGAAAAGCTCTTCGCCGTAGTTTCCTTGCACCAGGTCATGGTTCCCGACGCAGTAGTAAACAGGTACCCCCATCGTTTCAGCCGTGACATTGCTTCCGTGAAAGTTCAGCCCGTATTCATAGCAGATATCACCGGTATGGATAATAAAGCTGACCTCTTCATTTGCAGCATAATCCCTGATTGGCGCAATCCATCCGAAGTCATAACCGGTTTCAGTGTCGGCGAGTTGCAGAAAACGGACTGTTGTATTTCCCGAAGCGTTGAAAGGGACAAGCCCGAAATCATATCCTGACTCCTGGCCGTCGGCTTTCCGGTAAAAGCTGCCTGAGGATATGTATCCTGCCGGAACGGTTATGCGGATGAACCTCGTTTCCGGTGTTCCGGGGAGCCGGAAGGCGCCCTGGCGGTCGGTAAGGACCACATTCAGTCCGTCTGACACAGCCACTCCGCTCATTCCTTTTTCGCCGGCATCGTGTTGTCTGTTCCTGTTCAGGTCATTATATACAACACCTCTGTATTCGGCTGATGCAGACAGGAGCGGCAACAGGAAGAGCAACGTCAGGGTGATCCGGCTGCAAAGAAGCCTGGGACTATTCATGTTCCCGGTGATGGCGCTGGATAGAGGGTTTTTATTCATCATTCTTCTGGTCTGATATTTCTGCCGGATGACATACAACCGGTCACACCTGTGAAAAATAGAAAAGAATTTCCAGTAATCCCCACGGATTGAGTTGAATTCATCCGGGATTGATTAATAAATAAACAAAACAGCTTGCAAAAACCACTATCGTTAAGGATATTAAAGAGAATGACAAAGGAGATGTCTCGCGTCCAACTGTAAATGAATATCTCGATGCCCTGGAACGATTAATGATCATTGAAAACCAACCGGCATGGAGTACACATATCCGCTCCTCTGCATCGCTGAGAAAATCACCGAAAATGCATTTTACAGATGTCTCTCTGTCTGTAGCTGCATTGGGTGCTGATAAGGAATCACTTTTAAGAGATGTGAAGTTTTCAGGCTTCCTTTTCGAATCGCTGGTCACCCATGATATGCGGGTTTATGCCAGGGCAAATGATGCCAGCGTCTGCCATTACTCTGATTCGAGTGGCCTTGAGATCGACTGCATTATACAGAAACGCAACGGTGATTGGGCAGCCTTTGAGATAAAGCTCGGTATGGGCATGATTAATGAAGCTGCTTCCAACCTTAAAAAACTAATAAAGGTTTTGGACATAAAGAGCATAGGTCCCCCAAAATCATTGAACATCATTGTCGGCACCGGAGTAAGTCACACTCGTCCCGATGGTATTAATGTTATTTCACTGGCTTCCCTGGGAGTTTAAGAAACATTGGTTTCCTTCCTGAATTCTGAACACATTTACCAGG
>JAVEXM010000203.1:0-2720 GCA_034004025.1 Bacteroidales bacterium | reverse complement strand
ACACAGTTCTTTTCTATAAGGGCAGCGGATACTCCTGCCTGAGCAATGATATTGCCGGCAACTTCTGGAGACTCTTTGGCGGTGCCACCACCACCTATGGTAATCTGTGCTGGCCGGCAGGACTCGAGGCCGTAAGGCTGACATTGGGGGAGGTGAAGCACAACGTACCATGGGATATTGCGAAAGCGCGTCTCATAATACTGTGGGGCAAAAACTCCGCCGAGACCAACGTGCAGGAGATGATACATATTGACCGTGCCAGGAAGAAAGGTGCCAGGGTTGTTGTTATCGACCCGCGTCGCACGCCCACGGCTGACAAGGCTGACATACTGCTCAGACCGCGACCCGGCACCGACGCCGCACTGGCACTGGCGATGGCAAAGGTGATCATCGACAGGGATATGGTCGATAAAGAGTTTATCAATAAGAATGTATCAGGTTTTGACGAGTTTGCAGCGTCACTTAAGATAACACCTTTCAACGCGCAGGAGATCACAGGTATACCTGCCGAAACTATTGAAGAGATTGCGGTGATGGCAGCCGGGGCAGGACAACTCACCGTGGTGGCCGGCTACGGTCTGCAACGTTATACCAACGGCGGGCAGACTATCCGTGCCATCCTTTCAATTCCTGTCATCACAGGTATGTTAGGCCGACCTGGCTGCGGGTTTGACTTCGCCAATCTTCAGAGCTATATTTTTGATGAGGTGAAGGAGCCGTTGAGCTATTATCCAGACAAGGAATCAGATAAACCTTTCCGGCGTGCCATCTCAATGGCAAGGTTCGGTCCTGACTTCTTTGCACTCCCCGATCCGGGTATTGAGGTGGCATGGATCGAACGGGGAAATCCTGTCACTCAGCTGCCAGGAAGCAGCGAGGTAATTACTGCATTGCGGTCGGTGCCCTTCAAGGTTGTCGTTGAGCAGTTTATGACAGACACCGCGGCAATGGCAGATATCATCCTTCCTGCAAAGGGTATCTTTGAACAGGCTGATATTGTGGGCTCTTACTGGAATCCTTATGTGCAGTACAAGCCTGCCGTGACTGACCCACCCGGCGAGGTAATGCCGGAAAGCGAGATCTACTGGCGGCTGGCGCAGATGATGCGGTTGATAGCCGGAGGCGGAGTCGGCACCTCTGCAGAGGTGAGCAGGGAGACGCACGACGGTGACGGCGATATGCCGGTTCAAGGGGGAAGCGTAGAGCAGAACAGCGCATCAGCTATTCCTGCCCCCGGTGAGTACGACGCATGGCTCACAGAGCGGATCAGCAGCACGCCGGGGTTTGTTCGTGAGGAGCTAATGAAACATCCTGTAATCCCTGAACAGAATGAGGATCCGGCATACGCCGACGGGCATTTCAATACGCCCTCCGGCAAGATTGAGCTCTGGTCAGAGAGTGCGGTGAAGCTCTGGAGCGTCAACCCGCTGCCGAGCTATGACCCGCTGGAGGATTTCAGCGAGTCACATCTTCCATTCAGGCTCATGACTCCCAATATAGCTTCGCGCATTCACTCACAGTTCGGAAATCTCGAGGTTGTAAAAAGTGTGATTGAGGCCCCTGCCTGGGAGATATCCGTTACCGATTCCCGCAGGCTGCAGCTGAAGAGTGGTGACACTATCAGGGTCTTCAACTCACTTGGAGAGGTGAAGGGCAGAGTGAAGGTCACCGCACGCGTCAGGAGCGGGAGCATAGTCTTCCCGAACGGCATATGGTTTGCCGAGGGTGGCGGAGTAAACAGGCTTATCCATCCGGCTGAGACTGACATGGGCTATGGGGCAGCCTTTCATAATACCAGGGTTGACATCGAAAGGGTAACATCATGAGAAGGGGATTTGTCTTCGATGCTTCACTGTGTGTCGGCTGCGGGGCCTGTAGCGCCGCCTGTATTCTGGAGAACGGACTGCAGGCAGGTACCAGAAGCCTCTATACCTGGAACGACAGAGCCCTGCCGCTGAAGAGAGTCATCAGCCTCTCGCTGGCATGCAACCACTGTGAAGAGCCAGCATGTGCTAAGGGGTGTCCTGCAAAGGCATACACCGTTGAGGACAACGGGGTGGTGATACATCATGCTGACAGGTGCATGGGTTGCGGATACTGCACCTGGAGGTGCCCCTATGATGCCCCGAAGATCAATGAGGCCAAAGGTTACATAGAGAAATGCCACCTCTGTTATGAGAGAGCAGCAGAAGGCATCGATCCGGCATGCGTTACAGCCTGCCCGACAGGCGCACTCATATTTGCAGAACAGGAAAAGTTTGAGACTGTCGGCATCGGGTGGTTTCCCGAGACAGGCATTGGCCCTTCATTGATACTTAAAGAGGCTGACAGCTTCAAGGGACCGATAATTATCCCATCGGGGGAGATAGACGAGCCAGAGGAAGAACTATCGCAGCCCGGGCTGCCCGAACGGATACGCAAGGAGTGGAGCCTCATACTGTTTTCTCTGCTGCTGATATCTGGTTCCGCTATGATGATCATAACCGGCTTTACGGATATACTTATACCGCCACTTATACCTTTGCTGCTTCTCACGGCAGCAATGGCTGTGTCTGTGGCCCACCTGGGAGTGCCCGGCAAAGTCTGGAGGGCAGTGTTGAACATCACCTCCTCACCGCTGAGCCAGGAGATATTTTTTACCGGCCTGTTAACCTTGATAGCCCTGCTCAACTTGATCTCTCCGGGCCTTATCCCACCCGGGGTGGGAGCAATAACTGCAC
>JAVEXM010000202.1:0-2720 GCA_034004025.1 Bacteroidales bacterium | reverse complement strand
GCTTAATGAATTGGCAAAACTTAAATTTTGAAAAACAGATGGATACAGTTTATTTAAACGGACAGTTCATACCGCGCAATGAGGCGGTGATCAGCCCTGACGACAGGGGTTTTCTCTTCGGCGACAGTGTCTACGAAGTCACCAGGTGGTACGGCGGTTATTTCTTCGACCTCCCCGCTCATGCAAACCGGTTCAGGCGAAGCCTCACCGAGACCAGGATCAACTGGCAGGAAGCAGACAGGATTGAGGAGATATCGGAGGAGCTGATCCAGCGTAACGGTCTCGGCGGCGACTGTGCCATCGTGTACCTCCAGGTAACACGGGGTGTCGCACCGCGCAACCATGCTTTCCCTGACCCACCCGTCTCTCCCACAGCCTACGGCTTTGCAAAGAGACACTCAATCAACACGCTGCTCTGCGAGCAGGGGACCTCCCTCTGGATGACAAATGACCCCCGGTGGAACCGCTGTGACATCAAGTCGACTGCCCTGCTGGCCAATGTTATGGCATACCAGGAGGCACATGACAAAGGCAGTGCAGAGGTCTGCTTTGTCCGTGAAGGTTTGATTACCGAAGGAGCCCACTCAAATTTATTCTTTGTCAAGAACGATACATTATATACCCATCCCCAGTCCGAAAGGATACTATCCGGCATCACCCGCAACAATGTGGTGGCCCTGGCGGCTGAAAACAACATCCCGCTCATTGAGGAGGCTGTGGCTGCAGATATGCTGGCCTACATGCATGAATCATTCCTTTGCAACACGACGGGAGAGATTGTTCCGGTGCTGAAGATCGGCGACCAGGTGATAGGTGATGGCAGACCGGGACCGGTGACCCGTAACATGCAGGTACTGTTCCGCAATCTGATACAGTCAATGGATCCGCGCCGCTGACCCCGGCCGACTGAAGACTGGACTATCGCCACCACTACTGCCTGCTGCCTGCTGCCTACTGCCTGATATGACTGCCGACTGAGGGCTGCCGACTGAAGACTGCCACTACTGCCGACTGGTACTGCTGACTGAAGACTGGTCTACCCCCCCTGCTGCCTACTGCCTGATATGACTGCCGACTGAGGGCTGCCGACTGAAGACTGGACTGAGCCCCTCCCCTTCAACCTGGCTCTTCGCTAAAAAAATCCACCGGATTTTTTCTTCACGCTCAGCCCTCTATTGCCTATCAAAATAGTACCTTTGCACAAATTTTCAAAACATGAGCACACCCCAACTGAGCGAGCAGGAACAGGTACGCAGGCAATCACTTGAAGAGATCCGCAAGCTTGGCATTGATCCGTATCCGGCTGCAATGTATCCGGTCAATACAACAGCCGCGGAGATACTGAACGGTTTCAGTGACACGGAAGACAAATTTCCCGAGGTGTGCCTGGCAGGACGCATCATGAGCCGCCGCATCATGGGCAACGCCTCCTTCGCCGAGCTGATGGACTCATCGGGGCGCATACAGATATATGTACGGCGTGATGACCTCTGTCCCGGTGAAGACAAGACACTCTACAACACACTCTTCAAAAAACTGCTCGACATAGGTGATATCATAGGAATCAGGGGATTTGCCTTCAGGACACAGATGGGTGAGATAACCGTTCACGTAAAGGAGCTAACCCTGCTCAGCAAGTCGCTTCGCCCCCTGCCCATCGTCAAGGAGAAGGACGGGGTGATGTATGATGCCGTCACAGACCCGGAGATGCGTTACCGCCAGCGGTATGTAGACCTGATCATCAACCCTGAGGTCCGCGAGGTGTTCCGCAAGCGGACGCAGGTGATGAGGTCGATGCGCGAGCTGTTCGACGCACGCGGTTACCTCGAGGTGGAGACGCCGGTACTGCAGGCTATCCCCGGCGGTGCCGCAGCGCGGCCCTTCGTGACACATCACAATGCCCTTGATATACCTCTCTACCTCCGTATCGCCGATGAACTCTACCTTAAAAGACTGATAGTGGGCGGCTATGACGGCGTCTATGAGTTTGCCAAGGACTTCCGCAATGAGGGTATGGACCGTATGCACAATCCTGAGTTCACCGTACTGGAGATCTATGTGGCATACAAGGACTACAACTGGATGATGGAGTTCACCGAGGAGATCATGTCAAAGGTGGCCATGGATCTCCACGGCACAACAAAGGTGCCTCTCGGTGACAACCTTATTGAGTATGCCGGACCCTACCGGCGGATATCGATGACCGATGCCATTAAGGAGTATGCCGGCATCGACATCACAGGCATGACCGAGGATGACCTGCGCCGGGAGTGTGACAGGATGGGCATCGGGCATTCGCCGTCAATGGGAGCAGGCAAACTGATTGACCTTATCTTCGGAGAGAAGTGCGAACATCATTTTGTCCAGCCCACCTTCATCATCGACTATCCGCAGGAGACCTCCCCACTGACAAAGAAGCACCGCAGCAGGGCGGGACTGACCGAAAGGTTTGAACTGATGGTCAACGGGAAAGAGGTGGCCAACGCCTACTCCGAGCTCAATGACCCCATCGATCAGCTTGAGAGGTTCCAGGAGCAGATGCGCCTATCGCAGAAGGGCGATGATGAGGCCATGTTCATCGACATGGATTTCGTGCGGGCACTTGAATACGGCATGCCCCCTACATCCGGGATGGGCATTGGCATCGACAGGCTCACCATGTTCATGACCAACCAGCAGTCAATACAGGACGTGCTCTTCTTCCCGCAGATGAGGCCGGA
>JAVEXM010000201.1:0-2728 GCA_034004025.1 Bacteroidales bacterium | reverse complement strand
TTGTGAACAACGCGCATCCGACGGCTGAAATATCCAAAAAAACAATCCGGTTTTCAACCGTTTTCTGATGACCCGGCAAATATGGAGATCATTGCCGGATTTCATGTAGGTATAAATTCGTATTCTGATGGTGCATCGGTCAAAAAGAAATTTACAACTTTAGGTCGTAAGATTTTAAAAACTGTGGTTGAATGAAGTTCAAAGATAAAGTAGCAATTATTACCGGCGCCGGCAGGGGCATAGGGCGGGCCATTGCCATGTCATACGCTGCGGAAGGAGCCTCTGTGGTGATTGCTGAAAAGGACCAGGTCACCGGTGCTGAAGCGGAGAAGACCATTACCTCCGCCGGAGGCACGGCCTGCTTCATTAAGACAGACATAAGCCGGCCGGAAGAGATAGCCGCCATGATCAAAAAGGCGGCAGGGCTTTACGGTACCATAGACATTCTGGTTAACAATGCCGGTTTAGGCATGTGGAAGCCGCCCTGTGACCTCACCGTCGGAGAGTGGGATGAGGTAATCAACACCAACCTGCGGGGCTCGTTCCTCTGTGCCCGGGAGGCAGCCTTGGTGATGAGGCAGAAGGGTGGGGGCTCAATAATAAACATCGCATCCACCAGGGCTCTGATGTCGGAGCCTGATTCAGAAGCCTATGCAGCATCAAAGGGAGGCCTGGTTGCCCTGACCCATGCCCTTGCAGCCTCCCTTGCTTCCGATCATATCAGGGTCAATTGCATCAGCCCGGGCTGGATAGAGACCGGCGACTACGATAAACTCAGGGAGGCTGACCACCGGCAGCATTTCTCGGGAAGGGTAGGGCGGCCTGAGGATATAGCCTCCGCATGCCTGTTCCTCAGTAGTGAGGATAGCGCTTTCATCACCGGCGCCAATATAATTATTGACGGGGGTATGACCCGCAAGATGATTTATGAACCCTGACCCTGAAAACATTATGGCGGAAGCTGACGTGGTGACAATTCTTTTTATACTTTTGCAGCCCAAACAGATAAGGCAACGGAAGCAATAAGAAATATTGCCGTGATAGCACATGTTGACCACGGCAAGACTACACTCGTAGATCGGATACTATACCAGGTTAAGCTTTTCCGCGACAACCAGGACATGGGAGAGCTGATACTGGACAGCAACGCCCTCGAACGTGAAAGAGGCATCACCATTCTGTCGAAGAATGTCTCGGTACGTTACAAAAATGTCAAGATCAACATCATTGATACTCCCGGCCACTCTGATTTCGGGGGTGAGGTGGAGCGGGTCCTGAATATGGCCGAAGGCGTCCTTCTCATCGTCGACGCTTTCGAGGGGCCGATGCCGCAGACCCGGTTCGTACTGCAGAAGGCACTGGAGCTGGGGCTCAAGCCTATCGTGGTAATAAACAAGGTCGACAAGCCCAACTGCAATCCCGAGGAGGTCCAGGAGAGCGTCTTCGACCTGATGCACAGCCTCAATGCCACTGAAGATCAGCTCGATTTCCCGACCGTTTACGGTTCGTCAAAGCAGGGATGGATGGGCCCTGACTGGATGCATCAGACAACGGATGTCAGTTACCTGCTGGATACCATTATTGAACATATTCCGCCTGCCCCGATGCGGGAAGGCACCCTGCAGATGAGGATCTCGTCGCTCGACTATTCCTCGTACCAGGGTCGTATCGCAGTGGGGAAGGTAAAAAGAGGGACACTCGTGCCGGGGAGCCAGGTCTCGCTGATCAAGCGTGACGGCACCGTGATGAGGAACACGGTCAGGGAGGTGTATCTCTTTGAGGGACTGGGGAAGGAGAAGACCAAGAAGCCTGTGCGGTCAGGAGAGATATGTGCGGTTCTGGGGATGGAGGATTTTGATATCGGTGACACTATCGCCGATGCAGAAGCACCGGAGGCCCTGCCCTACGTTCAGGTCGATGAGCCCACCATGAGCATGCTGTTTACGTCAAACAACTCTCCGTTCTTCGGACGTGAGGGGTCGCTGGTAACCTCCCGCCAGCTCCGGGAGAGGCTCTTCAGGGAGACCGAAAAGAACCTTGCCATGAGGGTTGAGGAGACAGGCTCCGCTGATGCTTTCACCGTTTACGGAAGGGGTATACTGCATCTTTCAATCCTTATCGAGACAATGCGTCGTGAGGGTTTTGAACTGCAGGTAGGACAGCCTAAGATACTGATCAGGGAGGCCGATGGCGTCAGGCAGGAGCCTGTGGAAGCACTTACCGTCCAGGTGCCTGAGGAGTTTACCGGGAAGGTGATAGACCAGGTCACCCAGAGAAAGGGTGAGATAGTGAAACTTGAGGTAAGAAATGACCGCGCCCATATCGATTTCAGGATTCCCTCCCGGGGTATTGTGGGACTGAGGAACCAGGTGCTGACCGTCACCGAGGGTGAGGCTGTCATGGCACACCGCTTTGATTCGTGGGAGACGTGGAAGGGCGATATGGCCATCAGGCGCAACGGCTCACTGATAGCTATGGAGACAGGAACGGCTGTGGCTTATGCCATCGACAAGCTGCAGGACAGGGGGCGGTTCTTTATCTATCCCGGCGAGGATGTTTACATGGGTCAGGTCATAGGAGAGAACACCAGGCAGGATGACATCGTGGTCAATGTTACCAGGACCAAGAAGCTCACCAACATGAGGGCATCGGGCTCAGACGACAAGGCGGTGCTGACCCCGCCGATCCGCTTCTCGCTGGAGGAGGCGATGGAGTACATCGCAGCCGA
>JAVEXM010000085.1:0-12455 GCA_034004025.1 Bacteroidales bacterium | reverse complement strand
GTTATCGATTCAACCTCCGTAGCCTGTATCCAGGATGAAAATGGAATTGTCTTCATTTATGACCTGGAGAAGAATGAGATCAGGGAACATTTCACTTTTCACTATCCGGGTGATTACGAGGGTATCGCGGGTGTGGCCGGCTCATTCTACATACTGAGAAGCGATGGCACAATTTTCGAAACCAGGCCTGATCAATCACCTGATTTTACCAGGCAGCTTCCTTTAGCAGGCGCCCCCCCTGAAGAGTATGAGGGGCTCTGTTATGACAAACGATATCACAGGCTGCTGATAGTCCCCAAAAGAACACCCGGAAAAGAGTACAGAGATCCAAAAAGACATCCCGTCTACGGACTGGACATCAATTCCGGCAACCCTGGATGGGAGAAGGTACTTGAATTTGATCTGCCGGCGATAACCAGGTACGCTTCGGAAAATAACATTAAAGTCGCGGATGACAAAGGTGAAATCAGTCTCAGGGTTTCTGATATAGCCATTCACCCTCTCTCAAATATGCTGTTTGTGATTTCAGCTTCGAACCGGATGCTTTTCGTTTTTAATGAGGACGGAACCGTTCATTATATTGAGAGTCTCGATCCTGACCTGTTCAATATGCCCGAAGGCATTTCCTTCCATGACAACGGCGATATGCTGATCTCAAGCGAAGGCCGTAACAATCCTCCTGTAATGTTGTTATTCAGATATGAAAAAGTTGAAGGCAAAGTCCGAAAATAGAGCCGGAAGTGCTCAACGCAGACTGTTGATTTGTGCGCTGTCTCTCCTCGTACTGTCTGTCGTGCCATCATTCGGGCAGATTGATACATCAGGCCCGGCTCAACAGGATCAGGATGCTCCCGAAAGATACTTCTCTCTCTTTGAAGAGGAGGATATCCTGGAGGTATCCCTGCACTTCGATCTCACCAAATTCCTGAAAAAGGCAGACAGGGACCAGTCTGTTGACGGCAGAATGATCTTTCATCTGAGTGAAACAGACTCACTGGAACGAAAAGTAACAGTTAAGTATCGGGGGCAGTCGCGGTACGAAAGATGCAAATACCCGCCTGCAAGAATTACCCTTAAAAAGCCGCTGTATGAAGGTCCTGATTCCGGCAGAATTAAGAAGATAAAGCTGGTGAACCAATGCCAGCCGGGAACAACTTTCGGAGATTATGTTATCAGGGAATACCTCGTTTATAAACTTTACAACGTAGTTACAGATACCTCTTTCCGGGTCCGACTGGTAAGACTGAACTATATTGATACGGAAAAGAAGAGAAAGCCCATAATCCAGTATGGGATGCTCCTGGAACCGGAAGGACTTGTCGAGAGCAGGCTAAATCTGCTTGAGGTCAAAACGAAAGCTGTGTCAATGAGACATATGCAACCGACCATGATAGACCGCATT
The DNA here is from genome assembly GCA_034004025.1 of Bacteroidales bacterium. Classification (GTDB taxonomy): domain Bacteria; phylum Bacteroidota; class Bacteroidia; order Bacteroidales; family VadinHA17; genus SR-FBR-E99. Next base: position 11,053 of record JAVEXM010000085.1, on the reverse strand, counting down.
GCCATCTTCAACTATATGGTATCCAACTGGGACTGGTCCGTGCCTGGCCAGCACAATATATCCGTTTTTTCAGCCCCGGTATTGGAACTTGCAGGTCTTGGTATCCCGATCCCCTTTGATTTTGACCTGGCAGGAGTTGTCAATGCCGATTATGCCATCCCCCCTCCTGAATCAGGGTTGACGAGTAACCGCGACCGCACTTTTCTGGGCATCTGCCGTTCCAGGGAGGTCTTCGAAAGCGAACTTCGGGTGTTTCTTTCGAAGAAAGAGGAGTTCTATTCCGTAATAGAGAACTCTCCTCACCTGAGCAAAGCAGCAAAACGGGATATTACATTCTTTCTCGATCAGTTCTTTGATCAACTTGAAAAACCCAGAAGTCTTGAAAGGATGGTGGACCTCTTTCTTGCGAATTGCAAGGATTTCCAATAATCAGGTTTCATAATAAACATCCAGGACAGCTGTCTTCTCTTTATAGTCAACCCTGCGGATTTTAATCTTTTTGACCTCCAGCCCGGTCATCTCGGCCACACTGTTTACCAGTTCCTTTTTATTATGCGGCTTCAGCATTTCCAGGTTATCATAAATTATCGGGTGCGTACTGTACTTGTCTTTTTTGGTGAGAAAATATTCAAGTATGAATGCAGAGGCTATGATTATGATATTAAAAATCACAACTCCAAGGAAAGGAAATTTCCCCTTCAGATCAAGGGAGTTCAGGGCGGAAATTGCAATTACGGCAAACAAATAGGCCATATTCTTAACATCAAAACTTATCGTCCTGAGATTGAGGATAGTGAAAATTGCAAACAAACCTATCGCCATCTGAAACTCCATCGCAACGATCTTAAGCATGGCGCCAATAAAAAAGATTACGATCCCCATCAGAAAGAACCCGAAGAGGTAATTAGACTTTCTGGAGAACCTGTAGTAGACAACCCTCAACAGAAGGAACAGAAAAACCAGGTTCATGGCAAACCTCTCCATAATGGCCCAGAATGCCGGATTGTCAAGATTGAAGAAATCGGTGGTCATGGTCTTGCTCTTTTATGACAGAGGTATAAACTACCCTCCTGTATAAGACTCCTTATGGTACTTTATAAGCGCCTGATTTTCTTTTAAGCAGAGTAAATATAGGAAATGCAATGCTGCAAGTCAATTAAAAAGCTAAAATTCTGGATGCAACCAAATATAAACCATAACATCTGTAACAGCTCCTGGAGACTTATTGCAGATGCTCCGTTTCCACAGAGAATATGCCTTATCCGGTTGCCGGACATCCTGACAGCCTGAAAGGGATAATTCCGCCGGAACAATGTCACTGAAGAAGTGTTATATTTCTGAAGATTAGCATCGTTTAAATGATGCAGAATTAACAACATAGCAACAGATCATGTAACTTGCATGAGTATAAACTAACATAAGGAAATGATTGTTTAACTTTATGTAAGTTCCATGAAACCAATGAAAGAATTAATGCGAAATCGAATGAAAATACAATTGCTGCTTTGGTCGGTCAGCATCTTACTCAGTCTGAATCTGTCGGCACTCCCTGCATCAGAAAAGAGGGACACCGTTATCAATGATGGTCCCTATCTCTTCCTGTCTGGCGATACACTCAAGGCCGTCCGGATCGAAGACAACATGATAAGTGAAAGCATATTTCTTCCCGGCGGGCCTTCAGAGATCACCCTTCCTTCAGGTCAACAAACCAATTATAAGGAGCTTACAAAAGCCTTTAAAACAAAAACGAAATATCGCCAGAGTTACAAGCGGATCGACAGTATAGCCGTAATCAGTGATGTGCACGGATATTATGACAACTACCTGAAACAGCTGCTGGCAAACGGAATCATTGATAAAAAGCTGAACTGGAAATTCGGCAGAGGACATTTCGTCTTCCTGGGAGATGCCTTTGACAGGGGAGACCAGGTCACTGAAATCCTCTGGCATCTTTTCAAACTTGAAAAGCAGGCTGCCAGGGCCGGGGGAGCAGTGCATCTCATTCTCGGTAATCATGAACAGATGGTTCTTTCCAGTGACCTGAGGTACATCCATGAAATGTACAGGAAAGTCGAGGCTATCACCGGAACCAGTTACTCGGATCTCTACTCTGAAGCCTCAGTTCTGGGCAGGTGGCTCCGCACGAAGCCCGTAATGATCACCATTAACGATATCCTTTTTGTTCATGCGGGGGTGTCACCTCAACTTATTCAGAAGGAACTGAAGATCAAACATATTAATCAACTCTACGCAGAAAGGATTACAGGCCGGGAAGTGAATTTCCCCACGGGGGACGAAAAACTGGACCTTTTAAGCGGGAACAACGGCCCCCTCTGGTACAGGGGATATTTTAACGACACAACCCTGACCGTGAACCAGGTGGATTCCATACTTGATTTCTATGGCAAGAAACGTATTTTTGTCGGGCACACGCCTCACAAAGAGGTCACAATCCTCTTTGACAACAAGGTAACAGGCATTGATACCGGTATGGGTTACGGACAACCGGGGAATATGGTTATCTATAAGGAGGGCCGCTTTTACAGGGGAGCCGCCACAGGCAGGAGAACCGAATTGTACCCCTGAATTTCTTTTACCAGCGTAAACCCGGGTCATTTTATATAAGCTTGAACCTTCCAGGATAGACACTTATGAAAAATAGCGGCAGGCTGGAATCAATTGATATCATGCGGGGGCTCACCCTGCTGCTCATGCTCTTCGTCAATGACCTGAACATGAGGGTGGCTCCTGCGTGGCTGGGCCATATGCCGGCCGACCATGACGGAATGGGACTCGCCGACTGGGTTTTTCCGGGGTTTCTTTTCATCGTTGGCATGGCAATACCATTCGCCATCTCAGGAAGGATAAAAAAGGGCGAGCCGGTCTCGAAGATTTTGCTTCATATTGCAATCCGGACCCTTTCACTGCTGATCATCGGTGTGCTGATGCTCAATACGGGCAGGGTTAATCCCGTAACCACAGGAATGCACAAAGATTTGTGGTCACTGCTAATGTATTTTTCTGTATTCCTGGTCTGGAACGAATACCCGGCAGGCAGGGGAAAGCTGCTGTTCACGATCCTGAGAAGCGCAGGCGTGGCTATCCTCATCTTCCTGGTAATAATATTCAGATCTGGGCCAGCAAATGACCCCGCATGGCTGATAACCGGATGGTGGGGAATACTGGGACTGATAGGTTGGGGCTACCTCGTCGCATCTCTCATCTACCTTGTGACCCGTGATTCAATAACCGGAGCGGCTATTGCCGTTATCTTCTTCCTGATTGTCAACATACTCGATGCATCGGGTATCCTCGGGTTCCTCGATCCCGCCAGGCCGGCACTGGGAATTATTATCCAGGGAAATGTTCCCCTGATAGTTCTGACAGGAATGCTGACAGGCGTGCTGATAAGGAAAATGAAAGAATCCGGCAACGAACGAATTCTCATTATACTTCTGACACTGGGATTTCTCTCCCTGGCCATGGGCTTCATCCTGAGAAACTGGTTCCTGATATCTAAGATCCAGGCAACTCCCAGCTGGGGAATGATCTGCAGCGGGATCAGCTTTATGGTTTTCGCAATGATATACTGGCTGGCAGATGTGAAGGGCATGAAAAAATGGGCGACGTTTGTCAGACCGGCAGGACAACATTCGCTGACCACCTATCTGGCACCGGATATCCTCTACCACGCCATCTGGATGTCGGCCGTTCCGGTGCTGATCTACAAGCAGTCATCCGAACCGCTGGTGGTAATCATCGGCTCCATTGCCTGGGCTCTCCTGATGGCCGGATTGACAGCACTTCTTGCAAAAATCAACGTAAAACTGAAACTCTGACGATCAGCATTTTCCCGAGCCTGGCATCCTGCTGAGAGGCTCCCCGCTGACCGTAAATCAATTTAATCCCACAGGCGTCAGGGATATTTTGCCGGATATCCTTTCATCTCACCCGGGATCAAAGATTTATCTTAACCCCGGGACAAGTTCATTCGCCCGTGGCCGATGATCTTCTGGCGTATTCCTCCTTCAGCTCCGCCAGGCTCACCGGCTTTCCGTGCCCCGGAAGGAAGGTCTCGCAGCCTGTGTCAATAATCTTTCTCCAGCTCTTGAGAAGAAGATCTACATCATCGGCAAAGGGAGGGAAAGGCTTGCCGGGAGTGGTGCCGATAATTGAGTCGCCGGCAACGGCCACCACGTCGTCAATAACAACCGTTGCACCTCCCGGAGAATGACCCGGTGTGTGAATTATGTACCCGTTGATGCCGAAACGGTTCAGGTCAAACGACTCCCCGAAAACATGGTCAGCCTGACACGGGTCATACCTGAACATGGTGGTGACCTTCTTACCCAGGCTTACCAGCCCGCGGGTGACAGCATGGGTCCCTTCGGGAATGGGAGTGTCGCCTGCAGCCAGGTACCGGCTCTCGGCCTCCTGGACAATCACCTCCGCACCGTACTCATGCGCCAGCCACGCAGCATTGCCTGCATGATCAAAGTGCGTATGCGTCAGCACCACAGCCTCCGGCACGATAGTCTTACGCTCCAGGGCATGCTCTATCCTCGCCCTGTCAAACGAGATCCCCGTGTCAATGATTATCGTGCGGCCATTTCGCGTGACCGCATAAATATTGCACCGGGCAGGGGTAAGCCTGATTATCGATGTGCCCTTTCCCGTGTCAGGTATCTCTATCATTCCACTAAGATATAACAGTTACATCCTTGCAAAGCCACAAAAAACCGGAAACGTTGATAACTTTGCCGTGCAAACCGGGTCGTATGGCTTGATTGCTAACAGCTTCCGATTTGCCGGATGTTTTTAAGTATTTTTGAATCCAAAACAGGAATTTACTCATGAAAGAGATTCCAATCTACCAGGTTGATGCATTCACGCATGGTCCGTTCACCGGTAATCCGGCGGCCGTGTGCGTTCTAACTGAACCGGTCACCGCGGATACCATGCAAAAGATCGCCATGGAAAACAATCTTTCCGAAACGGCCTTTATCACACGCGGAAATGATGAATGGCTTATCAGATGGTTCACCCCGGAGACGGAGGTCGACCTCTGTGGCCATGCCACCCTCGCTTCTGCATTTGTGGTCCTTAATATCCTTGAACCGCAAAGCGATACGGTCATTTTCCGCTCAAGGGTTATGGGTCACCTTACCGTCAGGCGGAGGGGAGACCTGCTGGAGCTCGACTTTCCCGCAGACACTCTCAGCGAATGTGAGCTGCCCCCGACACTCGGGGAGAGCCTGGGCATCAGGCCGGCTGAATGCCATATGGGCAGGAGCGATTTCCTGCTCCTGTACGGCAGCGAAGATGATATCCTCGCCCTCAAGCCGGACTTCCGGATGCTGGCCGGCACCCAGGCCAGGGGTGTGATTGTCACTGCCCCCGGTAAGGATGTTGACTTTGTTTCAAGGTTCTTCTGCCCGGGTGTAGGTATCGATGAAGACCCTGTCACAGGCTCCGCCCATACTACACTGACGCCCTTCTGGTCAGAGCGGCTGAAGAAGGATCACCTGACAGCCAGGCAGCTCTCATCGAGGGGCGGTTACCTGGAGTGCAGCCTTAAGGACGACCGCACCCTGATAGCCGGAAGGGCATTCCTCTATCTTAAGGGAGAGATTTATGTCTGACTTGTAACAAAAAAGGTTAAGTTTGCCGACGAATTTTTCAATCATGATTAAGAAAGATGCCATTCATCCCTACGGGGAGAAGCAGACCCAGTTTGACAGGCGCTACCTTCGAATGGCTGCCGTATGGTCCGAAAACTCATACTGCCAGAGGAGAAAAGTGGGCGCTCTTATCGTGAAAGACAAGATGATTATCTCCGACGGATACAACGGTACCCCGGCAGGATTTGAAAATGTCTGCGAGGATGAGAATAATGTGACCAAACCCTACGTTCTACATGCTGAAGCCAACGCCATAACGAAGGTTGCCAGGTCAAACAACTCAAGTGAGAATGCCACACTGTATATCACGGACTCACCCTGCATGGAGTGCGCCAAGCTTATCATACAGTCAGGCATCACACGTGTTGTCTACAGCAACCAGTACCGTAACCTCGACGGCATTGAACTGCTGAAACGGGCAGGCATTGAGCTTGTTTTTCTCGACACTGCAGAAGATGAAAATGAATTATAACAGAGCGTATCTCCCGCTGATAATCTCAGCAGCAATCGCCGTTGGACTGCTCATCGGGTTCTACATGCCCCATCCCCAGGCCGGACTGTATACGAATTTCGCCCCCTCGAACGATAAGCTGAACAGGGTGCTTGACATAATTGAATCTGATTATGTTGATACTGTAAACCGAAACGCTCTCGTTGAAGAGGCCATTCCTGTCATGCTCCGCAAGCTTGACCCCCATTCGGTATATATTCCTGCAACAGACCTCGCAAGAGCCAATGAGCCGCTGCAGGGTAATTTTGACGGTATTGGCGTCTCCTTCAACATGCTGACTGACACGGTATTAATTATCAGCACAATCTCCGGAGGACCGTCGGAAAAAGCCGGAATACTGGCAGGTGACAAGATAATCTGGGTCAACGACTCCCTCATTGCGGGCAAAAGTGTTCCTGATGAAGATATCGTCAAGATGCTCAAGGGCCCTCGCGGTACAAAGGTCGAACTGAAGATCGAACGCAAGGGAACGGACACATTGCTGCCCTTCAGCATCACACGTGACAAGATACCCATCTACAGTGTGGATGTAACCTATATGATGTCTGACGATGTGGGATACATCAAAATCTCAAATTTCGCCCTGACAACCCACGAGGAGTTCAAAAAAGGGCTCAGTGAGTTAAAACAACAGGGCATGAAAAAGCTCATCCTTGACCTGCGGGGCAACTCCGGCGGGGTGATGGATGCCGCCACCATGGTCGCAGACGAGTTCCTGCCGGAGGGCAAGCTCATCGTCTTTACCATGGGCAAATCCACAGCGCGACAGGAGGTGAAGGCTACCTCACGGGGCGATTTTGAAGAGGGTGAACTGGTGGTCCTGATCGATGAGTGGAGCGCCTCTGCCAGTGAAATCCTTGCCGGCGCCGTGCAGGATAACGATCGCGGTACCATCATAGGGAGACGCTCATTTGGCAAGGGACTGGTCCAGGAACCGGTGATGTTTCGCGACGGCTCGGGGATGAGGCTCACCATAGCACGATACTATACCCCTACCGGCAGATCGATACAGAAACCATATGACGAGGGCGTTGATAAATACTATGAAGATCTCGGCAACAGGCTCATGCACGGTGAATTTGAGGAGGCCGACTCGATCAGGATGGATGATTCCCTCCGCTTTACCACCCCGGGAGGCAGGACCGTCTACGGCGGCGGCGGAATTATGCCTGACATATTTGTCCCGATTGACACAACAGGCATATCTGACTACTTTCTTGCCATCAGAAACTCCGGACTCATCTACAGATTTGCCCTGAAGTTCACGGAAGAGAAGCGTGATGCCATGCAGAAGTATAAGGACCTGCCCTCGCTTGACAGGTGGCTCACTGATCAGGACCTGACCTCACAGTTCATCAGATTTGCCGAACAGAACGGCATCCCTCCCAACATGAAACAGATATCCGTATCGAAGGATATTATCCATACACAGCTGAAGGCATATATAGCACGTAATATGCTTGACAACCAGGGCTTCTACCCCATCTGGCAGGCTATAGACAGAACACTCCTCGAAGCCCTTGAATATATTCAGGGCATCTGATCACTCCGGCATCCGGCTGTTCCATCAGACAACACGGTAATTGAATGATCGCTACATCTCCCAGCTTATCCTGCGGGCGAAAGCGGTTATTAACTGAGCTGCCCTTTCCGTCTCTTCAATGAACCCAAGGTGACCTGAATTCTCGAGTATCACCACCTCCGCGTTTGCAGGCAGCCTTACTTCACCCAATGCCCTTTCGGGAGTAAAATAGAGATCCCCCCTGCCCAGGATCCACAGCAGAGGCACCCTGCCGCCCTCAACGACTGACTGTCGTGACGGCCGTGCTATCATTCCCCTCAATAGCGCTATAATGCCCTCGCCGGGATTCCCTGACGCTATCTCCTTTATTCTTGCGAGAGCCTCAGGCATAGCCCTGAGATTCCTCTCCGAAAACATCATGCTAACATTACCCGGATACATGATGTTCTTCTTGCCGGCAAGCACAACAGCTATCTCCCTCTGCCTCTTTTCTATGGCCTCAGCCGTATCGGCATGAGGATGCGAATGGAAAAGCACATAGCCGGAAAGAAGTTCAGGCCAGAGCTCAGCAAAAGCCAGTGCGGCATATCCCCCCAGGGAGTGTCCCGCCATGAGCACCTGCTCCACCCCGGCATCAGCAATCACCGCCCGTACTGCCCCGGCAAGTAACTCCATACTGTGTTCCTCACCGGCAACTCCCGAGTTGCCGTGGCCCGGAAGGTCCGGCGCTATCACCCGGAACTCCCTGGAAAGCAACTCTGTAAGAGGCTGCCATACCTCACCGCTCTCCAGGTACCCGTGCAGAAGAACTACCGGTCTTCCCTCTCCGGTGTCATAGTACGAGACCTGTATACCGTTAAATATTATACTCCTGTTCATTGGTCATTTGATATAGAATAAAAACTTTATAAATTTACGAGGAAGAAAAGAGATTCCACCGATACTTCAAATAATCCCGAAATCAAAAGTACCACGCTGATGAATAAAATTCTCTTCTCGGCCGTCTCAAAGAAATTTGTGATGGCACTGGCCGGCTTGTTCCTGCTGCTGTTCCTTCCCGTTCACCTGGGCATTAACCTGATGCTGCTAAAAAGTGACCCGGAACCCTTCAACAGCGCAGCACACTTCATGGCAACCTTTGCGCCTGTAAAGGTTGTTGAGGTGCTCCTCTTCCTGACGATACTGGTACATGTGACCTACGGGATCATCCTGCAGATACAGAACTGGCTCTCAAGACCTGTCGGGTACAAGGTCAGAAACAGGTCGGAGACATCTGCCTTTTCAAGGTTCATGATCTGGACCGGAGGTTCGGTGCTGATTTTCCTCGTGATCCACTTCTTCAACTTTTACTTTATCAAGCTCGGACTTGTGGAGGGCGATCCGGAGAATTTCTATTCGGTCGCCCACCAGCTCTTCTCCATACCCGGTTATGTCATCCTCTACTGGATCTGCTTCCTGCTGCTGGGATTTCACCTTTACCACGCCCTGCAGTCGGCCTTCCAGACTCTTGGTCTCTCCAATGAGTTCTGGAAACCGGTCATCAGTGCCATTTCCCTCATATACGCAATTGCAGTGCCGGTCGGATTCGCCATTATCCCGCTTGTGATCTGGCTTTTCAAATAACCTGAAGAAACAACACAACATGATAACTCTCAACTCGAAGATTCCCGACGGTCCGCTTGAAGAAAAGTGGACGAGATACAAGAAAGAAGCTAAACTGGTCAATCCGGCCAACAAGAAAAAACTCGACATCATTGTTGTTGGCACCGGCATCTCAGGCGCTCCTGCTGCCTCTTCGCTCGGGGAACTGGGATACAATGTCAAGGTCTTCTGTTACCAGGATACCCCCCGCAGGGCACATTCGGTAGCAGCACAGGGAGGTATAAATGCAGCCAAGAACTATAAGAATGACGGTGACAGTGTCTACCGCCTCTTCTATGATGTCATCAAGGGAGGAGACTTCAGGGCACGTGAAGCAAACGTATATCGCATTGCCGAGGTGAGCAACCAGATAATAGATCACTTCACCGCCATAGGTGTACCCTTTGCCAGGGAGTACGGTGGCACACTCACAACACGCTCCTTTGGTGGTGTTCAGGTCTCCCGCACCTTCTATTCAAGTGGCCAGACAGGTCAGCAGGTGCTGCTCGGAGCCTACTCGTCACTGAACCGGCAGATAAAGGCAGGGACTGTCACCATGTTCCCCAGGCGTGAGATGCTTGACCTCGTTGTCATCGACGGCAAGGCCCGCGGTATTATTGTCAGGAACCTCATAACAGGAGAGATTGAAAGACACTCAGCCCATGCCGTTGTGCTGGCCACGGGCGGTTACGGCACCATCTATTACCTCTCCACCCTGGCCGTCAACTCAAATGCATCGGCAGCATGGAAGGCTTACAAACGGGGGGCAGCATTTGCCAACCCGAGCTTCGTTCAGATTCATCCCTCCAGCGTACCGCAGATGAATGAGTTCCAGAGCAAACTGACCCTGATGTCCGAGTCACTTCGTAACGACGGCAGGGTCTGGGTGCCAAAGGAAAAGGGCGACAAGCGGCCCGCAAATGAAATTCCCGAGGAGGAGCGTGATTATTACCTTGAACGCAGATATCCTGCCTTCGGCAACCTTGTACCACGCGATGTGGCATCGAGGGCTGCCAAGGAGAGATGCGACGCCGGGTATGGTGTTGGCCCGACCGGACTGGCGGTCAACCTCGACTTCCGGGATGCCATCAAAAAGCAGGGGAAGAAGGCAATCGAAGAGAAATACGGCAACCTCTTCGAGATGTACAGGGACATCACCGGAATAGACTCATATGTAGAACCGATGCGTATCTACCCCGCCGGCCACTATACCATGGGCGGCCTCTGGGTCGACTATGAACTGATGACAACAATTACAGGTCTCTTTGCCATCGGTGAGGCAAACTTCTCCGATCACGGTGCCAACCGCCTGGGCGCCAGCTCGCTGATGCAGGGAGCGGGAGACGGATACTTCATTCTGCCATACACCATCAGCAACTACCTTGCCCCGGAGATAAAGGTTCCAAGGATCAAAACTGACACTCCCGAGTTCCAGGAGGCCGAGGAGAGGGCTGTGGAAAGAATCAACAGACTCCTGTCGATAAAGGGGAAACAGACAGCTACCGATTTTCATAAGAGGCTGGGAAAGATAATGTGGGACCATTGCGGTATGACCAGAACCGAAGCCGGACTGACCGAGGCACTTAAGCTTATCAGGGAGCTGAGGGAAGAGTTCTGGAAGGATCTGCTTGTTCCCGGCTCTGCTGATGAACTTAACCAGGAACTTGAGAAGGCAGGCAGGGTGGCTGACTTCATGGA
>JAVEXM010000084.1:0-12580 GCA_034004025.1 Bacteroidales bacterium | reverse complement strand
CCCTCAGCAACATGAATCTCTCCGGCTCTGCGGCTGGGGGCCTGATGGCAGTCGCTCTCGAGGCGGATACTCTCCTTCTGCCTGACAGGTCAGTACTGGGCAACTTCATTGTTGAAGCGGGAAGCCATACCGATACGCTGGATCTGGGCATGCGATGGGACAACAAGGACGGTGGCAAAACTTTTGGTGAGGTGAGTGTCAGGGGATTCTTCAGCCTTAACGACATGAACAAGGCTTACCTGACAGTAGGTCTCCTCCCGACGGCGTTCACCGTTGACCGTGTACCCTGGAGTGTGAGTCCTGCGCGCATAGTCATTGACTCAACGTCCGCCTGGTTCGACAATATACTTATCAACGGCAACAACAAATACATAAGGCTTGACGGCAAAATCTCTCCGGTGCCTGATGAGAGACTTACGCTCACATTTGCAGGGCTGAACCTCTCATATATAAATAACCTTGGAAGCAGGGACAGGCGTGGCGGTAAAGAAAGGAGCCCTGATTCCCCTGAGATGAAAATCATGGGCATCATGGAGGGATACATCACCCTGTCCGATGTGTATGAAAACTTCCTGTTTGAGAGTAATTTCAGTGTCCGTGACTTCATGCTCAACGAAAACAGCTACGGTCTTCTCTCCGTAATGAGTGAGTGGAATCCTAAGGATAAGCTGGCCGAGATCCACGTCTTCAACGATTATGAGGGATCGCGTTATTTTGATGTCAGCGGCACCTATTCACCCTCGTCAAAAGAGGCAGACCTCAACATCGCGACAACCAGCATGCCCCTGGATGTCATCAATCCGCTGGTAGGTGCATTTGCTTCAGATGTAAAAGGTGCAGCTACAGGAGTCATCAGGCTGCAGGGAGGATTAAAGGGATTGCTGCTCAGTGGTGCTGTGATGGCCCGGGATGCTTCAATGAAGATCGACTTTCTTCAGACAAGATACAGTTTCTCAGACAGCATCAGGTTCAGCCGCCAAGGCATCCTGTTCAGCAACATAGGGATCTTTGACGAGAGGAACAACCAGGGAACGATCAACGGCATGCTTTCGCACAGCTCATTCAAAAACATTGGCATTAATCTCGACATCAACATGGATAAAATGATGGTGCTGAACACCCGTTCCAAGGACAGTGAAAGCTTTTACGGCACTGCCTTTGCCAGCGGATATGCCGGCATCAGGGGCAATGAGGACGGTCTTTCATTCAACATCTCGGCCCGTACTGCAGGCGGCACGGAGTTTTACATACCTCTGAATTCATCATCGAGTGTCAGTGACTATCCATACATTGTCTTCACAGACCCGGCCAGTGATAAGGTGACCGCGGAGGAGGAGAGAAGCAGTTTCACCAGGCAGAATAATGAGAGCAATATTGAGCTCAATTTTGATCTTGAGGTGACCCCCGAGGCCAGGGTACAGCTCATTATGGATGCCACCTCCGGTGGTGTGATAAGGGGCACCGGGTCCGGGAATCTGAATATAAACATGAATTCAAAGGGTGATTTAAGGATGGCAGGGGACTACGTAATCAGTGACGGTGATTATCTCTTCACCCTGGGAAATATCCTGAACAAGCGCTTTGTGGTCGAGGAGGGCGGAACGATTTCATGGAACGGTGCGATTGATGATGCCTACCTGAACCTGAAGGCCATCTACCGTACCAAGGCCTCACTGGCACCGCTCTCGTTCGCTTATTCAGACATGGAGAACTTACAGGAGAGGCTGCCCGTGGAGTGTCATCTTCTGCTATCCGACAGGCTGCTTAATCCGGTCATCAAATTTGATATCCAGCTGCCCACTGCCGACGAGGAGAGAAGGGATTACCTGAGGATGGCCATAGATACGGAAGAGGAGCTCAGCAGGCAGTTTCTCTATCTGCTTGTTATGAACAGTTTTTATACTGACCCGGCCCTCTACAGTGCCACCAGCGGCAGTGCACAGATTCCATACAGCCAGACAGAGACTCAGGATGCAGCCATTCTTGGAATGACAACCACCACGGAGATGCTTTCAAACCAGCTAAGCAACTGGCTCTCACAGATCAGCAACGATTTTGACATCGGCTTCAACTACAGGCCCGGGGACCAGCTCACCGATGATGAGATTGAGGTTGCGCTCTCTACCCAGCTCCTGAATGACAAGATCACACTGAATGGCAACCTGGATGTAGGGGGAACACAGGTTAAAGAATCTACAAGCAGGTTCAGCGGTGAGTTCACCATTGAGTTCAAACTTACCGAGACGGTCCGGCTGAAAGTGTTCAACCGATCGAACAACTTATATTATTACCCGCCAAACTCCCAAACCCAGGGTGCGGGTATCTTTTACAGACGTGATTTTGACAGGCTGAGAGATCTCTTTTTGAATCCCGGGGAACGGAGGAAAAAAACTGTGGGACAGGAGACAGGTGCCACGGGCCAATAACTTTTCAACAACAGCCCTTTTTTTCCACCGGAGGGATAATTCGCACCTGTATTGGCCGTTTTTTTAATATATTCGCGCGATGATATAAAAAAGTAAGTCAAACAGTTAACATTTAAAAAAAACAAAATGATATTAGCAAACATTTTACTACAGGGTACAGCAGCCACGCCGGCCGCCGAAGAGGCTTCAATGTCACTGGCTGATCTCTACCTGGCGGGAGGCTGGGTGATTATCATCATCACTCTGCTCTCATTTATTGCACTGTATATATTTATTGAAAGAGTTCTTGTAATCAGGAAGGCTTCAAAGGTTGATGCGAACTTCATGAACCGCATCAAGGATTACATGTATGAAGGCAAGGTTGATGCAGCACTGCAGTTATGCAGAAAGACTGACTCACCGCAGGCAAGGATGGTAGAGAAGGGCATCACCCGTCTCGGCAGGCCGCTTGCCGATGTAACTGCAGCCATCGAGAATGTCGGCAGACTTGAGATTCATAAGCTGGAGAAGAGGTTTCCCACGCTGGCGACAATAGCAGGGGCAGCTCCACTGGTGGGTTTTTTCGGGACGGTTATAGGCATGATAAAGGCCTTCTATGAGATGTCGCTGGCAGGCAACAGTCTTGACATCAGCACTCTCAGCGGCGGCATCTATGTGGCGCTGATAACGACGGTAGGCGGACTCATACTGGGGATTCTGGCCTACTTTGGCTATAACCTCCTGGTGGTCAGGGTTGAGAATGTGGTATTCCAGCTTGAGACCACCTCCACGGAGTTCCTTGACATTCTTAATGAACCTGTAAAGTAGCATCGCATGGCAATCACAACCAAGAATAAGGTCAGCGTAAACTTCAGCAGTGCGGGCATGTCTGACATCGTGTTCCTGCTGCTGCTTTTCTTCATGCTGACATCCACGCTGGTTCAGCCGACAGCGATCAAGCTGCTGTTGCCGAAGGGTACCACACAAACCTCTGCGCGTCCCATGACCACTGTCTCCATCACCAGGGACCTGCAGTATTTCATTGAAGACCAGCCCATCATGCTTGAGAACCTCGAATCGGCCCTGCAGGCCAAAGTTGGCAGCAACCCGGAAATATATATCTCTCTACACACTGACAGGAGTGTTCCTGTTGAGTATGTTGTGAACGTGATGAACATTGCAGCGAAGAACCAATACAAGCTCATACTTGCCACAACCCCGAAATAGCAACCGCGAGCCTCTTACCAGGGAGAGGAAGCAGGGTCTGGTCATCAGTACGCTGGTGCACCTGATGCTTGCTCTCCTTATCATATTTGTCACCTTCAAAGTAAAGATGCCCGACACCTCTGAGGAGGGGCTGCTTGTGAATTTCGGATTTGACGAGACCGGTGAAGGTCTGTATGAGCCAGCCCCACAGCCTGTCTCTCCTCCTGCTCCTCCGCCGTCGGCAGCTGACGAGGGTTCCGATGATGCGATACTGACGCAGGATTTTGAGGAGGCGCCTGAGGTTGTGAAGAAGGAGCCTGACCCTGATGAGATAAGGAGGCAGGCTGAAGCGCGTGCTGCTCAGATCAGGAGGGAACTGGAGCAGGAGGCTGAGCGGAAAAAGCTGGAGCAGGAGAGAATCGAGAGGCTGAAGAGGGAGGAGGAGCAGAGGCGCATTGACGAGGCCAATGCACGTGCCAGGAGCGCTTTCGGCAATGCTGCCAATACCGGCACTGCCGGTGAAAGCGAAGGCGTTGCAGGGGGCACCGGTAACCAGGGCGTGGAGTCAGGCAGTGACGGTGTCCGCAACTACGGTCCCGGCGGAGGCACAGGCGACGATAAACCATCATATGACCTTGCCGGTAGGCGTGCTCAGTCGCTACCGCTGCCAAAGTATGACTACCAGGGCGACGGGGTGGTTGTGGTTGAAGTAACGGTTGACAGGTCTGGTGCTGTGACAAAGGCAGTTGCCGGTGTCAAGGGATCCACCACTCTTGACGAATATCTTCTCAGGGTGGCACGCGATGCAGCTCTGAAGGCGAAATTTGACAGCAACCAGAATGCCCCTAATATCCAGAAGGGAACCATCACCTACAATTTCAGGCTTAAATAGCGGTTGCCGCCTGTAACGACAAAATGCTGCCGTTTCACTGCAGCAGTATTATCGGTTAAGTATCTCCTATGAGAAGGCCGGGAATCTGATCCGGAAAGCCGGTCAGAAGAGGCCGGGAATCTGATCCGGAATGCCGGTCAGAAGAGACCCGCAACCAGGTCCAGCACCCCCGTCAGCTTGAGGGCTGAGGCCATGACTGCAACCAGCAGCACTATGCGTACAACACGCGGACCCCAGCTGACAGCCACCTTGGAGGCGAGCCACCCTCCTGTGCCCTGTCCCACGGCAAGAATTATTCCGTACATATATTTCACCTGATCGCTGATGATGAAGACAAAGAGGGCAATACCTGTAAGAAGAGTGACTATCAGCACCTTGTGAGCATTGGCCTTTGTCAGCCCCTCTCCTGCCCCAAGCACCAGTGCCGTAAGAAGGAAGAGTCCTACCCCCGCCTGTATGAATCCGCCGTAGACACCGATGAAAAAGAGCAGCACGATTACCCACCAGCGCCGTTTGGTGCTGATGGCTACCGCATGTTCCCTCAGCCACTTCTCAGGCTTGTAAAGTATCACGAAAAACATGAAGATGAGTAATCCTGCTATCAGCAGTTCCATGATCCTCTCGTTGATTCGTACTGCCAGCAGTGATCCGGCCAGTGATCCGGCCACAGCCGGCACAGCCATCCATACCGTATCCCGAAAACTGAAGATCTTTTGTTGCCTGAAGCTCAGGCTGCTCACCGCGCTCTGCACAAACACCCCGATACGGTTAGTGCCGTTTGCAATATTGGCGGGAAGCCCCAGGAACATCAGCAGGGGTAATGTTATCAGCGATCCGCTGCCGGCAAGAGTGTTGACAAAACCTGCAAAGAGGCCGGCAACAATGACAGCCAGATACATATACCATTCCATGAAACAGGGATGTTTATCGCTCGAGGATATCCCTGACAGCGGCCTGAAGGTTATCTATCAGATCAGTATCCTTTATTACATAGTCGGCTATTCCCCTGCGGGCAAACTCCAGGACCACCGCTCCCTTCTCCTGGGCGGAGAGCATTATCACAGGCACCTCGGGTGCCAGCCTTGTGATCTCTTCATAGACGGCCATACCATCCATGGGCTTATCACCCTCTTTCAGGAAGTAGTAATCAAGAATTATGAGATCAGGGTTTTCACCAAGGGCCGGGATACACTCTTCACCATAGGCAAAGGCTTTGACCCTGTAACCGGCACTTTCGAAGCGCGTTGCAACAAGAGTGGTGATCAGAGGATCATCATCGACCACAAATATTAACTTTTCTTCCACGACGACTACCTTTTATGAAGGTAAAAATACAAAAGGAATTTCTAATTTCCTACATGGAAAAAAGAGGGTAGTCTTTCATCATCTTCACCACCTTCTCACCTACAGAGGCAATGACTGATTCATTCTCAATGCCGGTAATAACCTCGTCTATCAGAGACACAACCGTGGCCATATCGCTTTCTTTCAGTCCGCGCGTTGTTACTGCAGGTGTACCAACCCTGATACCCGATGTCAGGAAGGGAGAACGGGAGTCAAAGGGTACCATGTTCTTGTTAACGGTTATGTGAGCCTTCACCAGTGTATTTTCAACCTTCTTTCCGGATATCTCCGGGAAACGCGTTCTCAGATCTATAAGCATGGAGTGGTTGTCGGTGCCGTTTGAGATAACCTTATAGCCCAGTGCTATGAATGCCTCAGCCATCACTGACGCGTTCTTCTTCACCTGCTGCTGATAGAGGCGGAACTCGGGTGTCAGTGCCTCACCGAATGAGACTGCCTTGGAGGCGATAACATGTTCCAGTGGGCCTCCCTGTATGCCCGGGAAGACTGCCGAGTTGAGCATTGCCGACATCATTTTCACCTCACCCTTCGGGGTGGTCACGCCCCACGGGTTAGGGAAGTCCTCACCCATCAGGATTATACCGCCGCGCGGGCCCCTGAGAGTCTTGTGGGTTGTGGAGGTAACTATATGAGCGTATTTAAGCGGGTTGTCAAGCAGGCCGGCAGCTATCAGGCCTGCGGGGTGAGCCATATCTATCATCAGCATGGAGCCGGTCTTGTCTGCTATCTCACGCATCCTGGCATAATCCCATTCGCGGGAATAGGCTGAGGCACCGCCTACTATCAGTTTCGGTTTCTCCCTGAGGGCGACCTCCTCCATCATGTCATAGTCAACCCTGCCTGTCTCCTCCCTGACACCGTAAGCCACCGGGCGGTAGAGAATGCCCGATGAGTTCACGGGTGAACCGTGAGAGAGGTGACCACCGTGAGACAGGTCAAGCCCGAGAAAAGTATCACCCGGCTTCAGCACGGTAAGGAACACAGCCATGTTGGCCTGAGCACCTGAGTGCGGCTGTACGTTGGCATACGCAGCATTGAACAGCTGCTTGAGACGGTCGATAGCCAGCTGTTCTGTCTGGTCAACAATTTCACATCCGCCGTAATACCTCGCACCCGGGTACCCTTCTGCGTACTTGTTGGTAAGCACTGAACCCATGGCTTCCAGCACCTGCGGACTGACAAAATTTTCGGAGGCAATCAGTTCAAGGCCGTCTGTCTGACGTTTGCGTTCACGATCTATCAGATCGAAGATTACAGTGTCTCTTTCCATAAATATCTGTTCTTTTGTTACTCAATATTTGAGGTCCGTGAATCACCGGTCACGGAGTGGTAAGAGGCAAATATACATTTAAATATTAATTATTTTGATGAGACTGTTTTTACTATTTTAGCTTCATAAGAAAGACCGCAATTATAGTTCTGACCTCCCTGATCTGTGCCTCGTGCAGTGTCAGGGAGACCACGGATGTCAAAGGCCTGATCTGCATTGATCATCGGGGAATGACCTGGAAGCAAGCCGTAAAATATACGGTCTGTCACTCGTCGGAGAACTGTCTTAGCAGCTCACGGTATGCCGAGAAGATTCGCGATTTTGATATGAACCCGACGTAACGGCCCTGGTCGAGGACTGGCAGGTTCCATGCTCCGGTGCGCTCAAAGGCCTTCAGTACTGCATCACCCCTCTCACGCAGGTCAATATATGAAGGAGGTATTGTCATCAGATCCCTGACCGTGATCTTATCGTACAGTTCTGGCTTGAACATCTTGTCCCGGACATCGTCGAGCAGCACCACACCTTCAAGGATCCCGTATTCATCAACCACGGGAAAGATGTTGCGGTTTGACCTTGATATCTGTTTTACCAGGTCGCCCAGGTTACCTTCGGGATTGACAGTCAGCAGGTCCTTCTCCACCTCCCTGGTCCAGTCGAGCAGCACCATCACTGCCTTATCCTTGTCATGGGTTATCAGTTCACCGCTGGCAGCCAGCTGTTCATTGTAGATGGAATGTTTCTGGAAGCTTCTGGCTGTCACGAAGGCTATGGTTGAGGTAATTATAAGAGGTATGAGCAGGCCGTACCCTTCCGTAATCTCCGCGATAAGAAATATAGCAGTCAGCGGGGCGTGCAGCACGGCGGCAAAGACCCCGGCCATCGCTGTCAGGGTGAAGCTGCTCTCAACCAGTGTGAGGCCGAACAGGTGGTTGGTGAGGCTGCTGAAGAAATAACCCGCCACTGCTCCGGTGAAGAGGACAGGGGCTACCACCCCTCCCACGCCTCCGGCGCCGTTGGTTGAGGCTGTGGCAACCACCTTCAGGAGCAGCAGCATCGCCATCAGCACTGTAAAAACCCAGAAGCGTGAAGCCTCAATCCCGAACAGGCCGTGGCCCGGCAGGGTTCCGCCATCAGCCTTGAGAAGCAGCATAACCGAATCATAACCCTCGCCGTAGAGTGCCGGCATGAAAAAGATCAGCGCCCCGAGAATAATCCCGCCTGTCAGCATCCTGATCCAGCTATTTTTTATCTTCTTGTAGAGCTTCTCAATGGCTATGGTCACTTTGGTGAAATAGAGTCCCGCAAATCCGCAGAAGAGCCCCAGGATAAGATACCAGGGAAGCTCACTGAGCAGGAAGCTCTCCTTCACCTGGAAGGAGAGAAGCACGTTGTCACCCATAAAGAAGTAGGCAACGGTGGCGGCAGTGACGGAAGAGATCAGCAGGGGTACTATTGAAGACATTGTAAGATCAAGCATCAGTACCTCCAGGGTGAAAAGAATTCCCCCGATGGGAGCCTTGAAGATGCCCGAGATAGCTCCTGCAGCGCCACATCCCAGCAGCAGGGTCACATACTTATAGTTCAGATTGAAGTAACGACCTATATTTGAACCTATTGAAGCACCTGTAAGAACAATGGGGGCCTCTGCTCCCACTGACCCTCCGAAGCCGATCGTCATGGAGCTTGCAAGGATAGAAGACCAGCTGTTGTGATTCCGTATATAGCTTTTTCTCCTGGAGATGGCATAGAGGACCCTGCTGACACCGTGGGAGATGCTGTCACGTACCAGGTATTTGACTATCAGCACTGTAAGAAATATACCGAATAACGGATAGGCTATCGAAAGCACCCCTCCTGCTCCTCTCATGACCCCCTGAGTAAAAAGCAGATGGGTGTAATGAATTGCATTCTTCATTGCCACAGCGGCAATAGCACTGACGAGTCCGACAACAAAACTGAGCAGGTAGATCAGTGTCTGCTGGTCGGCAAAGAGTGTTTTAATATATCGTATTTGCTTAGCAAACAGAGTGTTCAAGGCCGGTCAGTTAAATGGAAATGCATAATGTTCACAAATATAAAATAATTTGAGGAGAGGCGGTTTATTTTGGTAAGTTTGGGATATTTTGCCTGTATGATCAGATTTGAGCGGCATACGCTGGAGAACGGACTGAGAGTTATTGCCCACCGCGATGAGGGTACTCCCATGGTGACCACCAATATTTTGTATGACGTTGGTGCCAGGGATGAGGAGCCTGAATCTACCGGCCTTGCCCATCTGTTTGAGCACCTGATGTTTGGAGGCACCCATGAGGTGCCCCTCTTTGACGTGCCGGTGATGATGGCCGGTGGAGAGAACAATGCTTTCACCAACAATGACTTCACCAACTATTACATAACGCTGCCGGTCAACAACCTCGAGACTGCGCTCTGGCTTGAGGCAGACAGGATGACAGGTCTGGATCTCTCGGAGCAGAGGATCATGACACAGAAGAGCGTTGTGACAGAGGAGTATCGTCAGCGATACCTGAACCAGCCATATGGTGACCTGCTGTTGCTTCTCAGGCCGCTGACCTACAAGGTTCATCCATACCGCTGGCCTGCCATAGGCATGGATATAAGTCACATAGAGAAGGCCGACAGCATATCGGCCGGGCAGTTTTACAGAAGATTCTACACGCCTTCCAATGCAGTACTCTCCGTTGCCGGCAACGTGGCACCAGATGAGGTCTTCCGCATGGCTGAAAAATGGTTTGGTGACAGGCCCCGGGCACCGCAGCAGAGGAGAAAACTTCCTGCCGAACCTGTCCAGAACGAGCGCAGGGAATTAACCGTACGACGAAGGGTACCTTCAGCACAGCTTATCATGGCCTGGCATACGGATGGAAGAAACAGCAGGGACTTCATTGTCCTGGACATGCTCACCGATATCCTTGCCGGCTGTGAGTCAGCTCGTTTTCCCGCTCTGCTGGTGCGGGAGAGAGAGATTTTCAGTGAAGCAGACATATACCTTTCAGGGGAGACGGACCCTGGTCTTGTCATCTTCAGCGGCAAGCTCCGGAACGGAACTGATATACACAGGGCAGAAGAGGCAGTGGTGGAGGAGTTGTTCAGGCTTTCAACCGGGACTGTTACTGACGCGGAACTGGAGAAGGCACGCAACAGGTATGAATCACTCAGGCTCATCTCTCATCTCAGCGCCTCCAACAAAGCCTTCAACCTGGCGCTGCACGAATTGCTGGGTGATGCTGAGGGGATTAACAGAGAGAAGGAGAGATATATGAGCGTTAATGCCGGGGAGATGGCTGAGACTGCCGCCCGCACCTTTCTGCCCGGAAACTGCAGTGTCATACATTACATACCGGAAGAGCAATGAAAGACGCATTACCAGTGAGAGCTCCCGGCATAAACATTCCTTCGGCAGGTGACACATCGTTTCCTCCGTGTACGAGGCTGAGCAACGGGGTACCTGTCTACATGATCGGCAACGGTCCCGAAGGCCTGATAAGGATTGAGTTTGTCTTCGACGCCGGACAGCGCTCGGAGAAGATTCACCTGGCCTCGGCAGCAACAAACGCCATGCTGACCGAGGGCACTGAGTTGCGTGACGCCGCTTCAATCAATAATCTTATCGATGCCACCGGTGCCCTTTTCAGCCATACCGCAGACAAGGACTCCGCAGGACTGGTAACCGTCACACTGACAAGAAAGCTTGAGGAGGTGATGTCACTCTCACAAGAGGTGCTGTTCCGTCCCTCCTTCCCCGAGAGGGAATTCCGTATGATGAAGGAGAAGAGGATGCAGGCGTTTCTCACTGCCAGGCAGAGGACCTCGGTAAGAGCCAGGGAGGAGTTTTACCGTGCACTGTGCGGTGATGAGACCCCTTACGGAAGGATAACGCGGGCAGAAGACTACGCCTCTCTCTCCGTCTCACACCTGCGTGACTTCCACTCAGCAAATTACATCCCAGGCAACATGTACATCACCGTTGCCGGCCGTGACCCGGAGCAGGCTCTTCCTCTGCTCGAAAAGCATTTTTCCGGAGAGGGTTCGGGTCAATGGAGCAAGCCGGATATCTCTCTCCCGAAATTTGGTACTGCCAGACCCGGACTCATATTCTGCGAGGTGAAAGACTCCGTTCAGAGCACGGTAAGAGTAGGATGGAAAAGCATAACCCGCGATCACCCTGATTACCTGGGGCTTCAGGTTGCCACCATGCTGCTGGGAGGATACTTCGGTTCGAGACTCATGCGGAAAATACGGGAGGAGAAGGGTTTTACCTATGGTATCCATGCCGTCGCCGGTGCTTTCCACGGCATAGGGTACATTGTTATCATGACTGACGTAGCCACCGCCTTTCGCGAGGAGACACTCGGAGAGATAAGAAAGGAGGTTGCCAGGTTGCAGGAGGAAGAGGTCAGCAGCGATGAGCTCCTGGTAGTCAGAAACCACACAATGGGTGAGATAGCCAGGCTTTTTGACGGGCCGTTCCCGGCAGCAGAGGCATTAAAGGGCATCGTCGATTACGATGCCGGACATGACTATTATACAATGTTTGCAGAGACAGTCAACAGTATCACTCCCGCTAAAATAAAGGAGTTGTTCAACACCTATTTCAAACGGGATGAAGCGTATGAAATAATAGCCGGCATAGCATGAAAGCGATGACCAGACTGACAGTTCTTCTTTCCCTGGTGATGGCGATGCCGGCACTTCACGGGCAGCAGGACAGCATACTGCCGGAGGTGCCGGTGCTGGAGAATGTCACTGTTGACCCCAATACCGGAGGCTGCACCCTGAGATGGATCCCATCGGTGTCAACCGATGTGGAGAGATACATCATCTATGCTTCTGACATTCTTTACGGATATCTTGCCATAGACAGCCTCCCTGCGTCTCACAGCCCGGAGTATGTAGATGCAAACTCTTACGCCCGTTACAGGAGTACCGGGTACAGGGTCGCCGCCAGGGACTCCTCCGGTAACCGCAGCCCGATGAGTGAACCGTTGTGGACTGTGTACCTGGCAGCAGAGAATGACAGCTGCAACAGCCTCATCAATCTATCGTGGACTCCCCACGTGAATGTAAGTCATCCCTCAGACCGTTATGAGCTGTGGATGTCAGTGGCAGAGGAGCCTGTGGCACTCTACCTGACTCTCCCGAAAACGGATACGTCGTATAATTACCGTGATTATCTGCCCGGCACCCGCTACTGTTTCTTCATTCGCGCCACAGATAATGAGGGAGCCGTTCCCTCCTCGTCCAACAGGCAGTGCATAACAACAGGCACTGAGACCGCCCCCGCATGGCTGCGCATTGTTGCCGTCTCGGTTGAGGACGGAGGAGTGGTCGTCACGGGTAGCTATGACCGGGAGAGCACCATGGATGACTTTATCCTGCTGCGGTATGATGAAGGAACATCTGGATGGTCGCAGTGCGGCA
>JAVEXM010000083.1:0-12630 GCA_034004025.1 Bacteroidales bacterium | reverse complement strand
GGTACCGCAGCGGGTCGACGGTGGGCAGTCCTGTCTCGTCCGATCCTGCCGGCACGATCTCATATAGGGCCGTCACGGTATGCCCTGCTCCCATCTCGCCGGCATCCTTCGTGTCATCGTTGAAATCCCTGTCGGCCAGCAGCCTGTTCTCATATCCCACAAGACGATATGCCTTCACGTATGCCGGGTTGAACTCGACCTGGAATTTGACATCTTTTGCGATAGTGAAGAGCGTGCCTCCAAACTCCTGCACCAGCACGCGCCGTGCCTCCTGGATGTTATCGATATAGGCGTAGTTGCCGTTCCCCTTGTCGGCGATTATCTCCATCTTATCGTCCTTGATGTTTCCCATCCCGAATCCCAGCACTGTCATATAGACACCCAGTCCCCGCTTCTCTTCCACAAGCTTCTCCATTGAGACGTTATCAGAAACCCCGACGTTGAAGTCGCCGTCTGTGGCAAGAATGATGCGGTTGTTTCCACCCTTGATGAAGTTCTTCTCGGCTATTTTATATGCAAGCATCAGTCCTGCCCCGCCTGCAGTTGAGCCTCCGGCCTGCAGTTTATCGAGAGCCTGCATTATAGTCTCCTTGTTGTTTCCGGGGGTTGACTCGAGCACCACTCCGGCAGCACCCGCATAGACCACGATCGCAACGCGATCCTGTTCCCGGAGCTCACTGACCAGCAGTCCGAACGCCGACTTCAGCAGCGGGAGCTTGTTGGGTGAGTCCATTGACCCCGAGACGTCAAGGAGGAAGACCAGGTTTGACGGTGGCAGTTCTGTTTTGTCGATATCCTTTCCCCTGAGGCCAATGTGCAGGAGGTAATGGTTTTTGTTCCACGGGCAGATGCCGGCCTCGGTATAGACCGAGAAGGGGTGTTCGCCTGTGGCTTTCGGGTAATCGTATTTGAAGTAGTTGATCATCTCCTCGATACGCACGGCATCCTTCGGCACCTCCTGGCCGAGGTTGATGAAGCGGCGCACATTGGAGTAGGAGGCGTTGTCGACATCGATGGAGAAGGTTGAGTATGGTTCCCTGAGCGGATCGCGATAGCCGTTTTCGCTGATACCGGCATATGACTCGGTGTTCTGCGGGACGGGATAGGGATGCTGGTAGTATGCCGACTTATGGTGTGCAGCATAGGCGTAATCGGCTCTCCTGTCGTGCGTGGTGCCGGCTGCAACGGCATAATCGGCCTCTTCCTGTACTGCTGTCACCTCAGCGCGCGAGATAATTATATCGTGCGGCGCCGGAGTGTTGTGGCCACCGGGCTTTGCAGTGTCGGGCAATGCAGCTGTATCAGGCACCAGCTGAATGTTGATGAGAGTGCGGCCGGCGATAGGTTCTTCGAGTCTCTTCATCCCCCTGAGGGAGAAGACCAGGACTTTCGCCTCCGGTCCGGCAGTGATGAAGTACTTCCCGTCGGCATCGGTGAGTGTGCTGACGTTGCTTCCCTTTATCATGACAATGACCCCGCTGAGGGGAACGTCGTTGAGAGTAGTAACCCTGCCTTTGATGACTATCTGCCCGGCGGGTTGCGGGGCAGTCAGAAGCAGGAATGCAATGATTGATAAAATTGTTTTCATGATTTTTCTGATTTAAGTTTCTGTGTTAAGGATGCAACGGATGGGGGTATTCCATAAAATCGTGTGATTTTCGTAAGTTTATGGGTGAATTGACAATTTTTGAACCTGGATTTGCATGCCGCCATTATTTATAAGGAAAAGAACAGCTGAGGCGAGTGACGGGGAGCTCCTCAGGAAGTTTGGAGAGGAGGGCGACATCGCGATACTGGGGCATCTGTACGAGAGGTACATGCACCTCGTTTACGGGGTATGCCTGAAGTACCTGGAGGACCGTGAGGCATCGAAGGATGAGGTGATGAATATCTTCGAGAAGCTGGTGACGACGGTGCCTCAGCAGAAGGAGGAGATCGTCAATTTCAGGACGTGGCTCTATGTGGTGACGAAGAATCACTGCCTGATGCTGTTGAGGAGCAGGAAGAGCGAGACGGCTCACACGGAGGCGATGCTCGCCGATCCGACCTTTTTTATGGAAAATTCCTCTGAGATGCATCCTTTGGAAGAGGAGGAGAGTGATACTGAGCGGTTGCGGGAGTGCATTGAGAGGCTGAAGGAAGAGCAGAGAGAGTGTATCCGGCTCTTTTACTACGAGGGGTTCGGGTACCGGCAGATAGCAGAAAAAATGGGGATGGATGAGAATAAGGTGAAGTCTAAGATACAGAATGGGAAGAGGAATCTGAGGATATGTATGGATAAAGGTTTCATCAGGCAGTAGGCAGTAGGCAGTAGGCAGTAGTGATAAAGAAAAGGATAAAGGTTAAAGGATAAAGTTGGGGTGTTACAGGATGGAGGCGAGATGAAGGATAAGGAGAGGGATAAGAGGTTACTGATACCGAAGGATGAGTTCGGGGAGGAAGCTGCGGAAGGGCTCGGGAGGCTAAGTCGTGATGAGGCTGCCGAGGATCTCCGTGACCTCTCGGGCAGGCTGGAGCGGAGGCTGGGTATGAGCCATGATAGCAGGCTCAGGAGACCGCGTCGTATCTGGCTGCCGGCAGCGGCGGCGGTGGTGACGGTGCTGGTGGCATCGGCAATTTATGTATCAATGTTCCGCGACAGGGGTGACGGAGAGCCTTCCGTGGCGATGGCTGACAAAAAAATGGCAGACAGTGCATCTGTTGCAATGGCTGAAGAAGGAGAGACTGATACTGCTCTTATTGCCATGGCTGCCCCTATAGAAAAGGGTGATGATGCAAAGGGCAGTGCCGGCAGGGAATCGATGAGAAGGGTCGATATGGCCTCTTCTGAGGCTGTTCCATCGCCCCCGCCGGAGGAGACGGAGGCGGCAGGTGCACCGCTTATCGTTGCGGCAGATGATGAGGTATTCGAGGTTGTGGTGGAGGCTCAGAACGAGGAGCCATCAGCTGAGGAGGTGATAGTCGTGGCGCTTCCGTCGGTTCAGCAGGAGGAGGCTGTGGCCGAAGAGGTAATTGTTGAGGCGGTACCTATGATGCAGAAAGCTGCCCTGCGGACAGATAACGTGGCCAAAGACAAAACGGCCAGGAAGTCCGAGGCCGCCCCCGCGGCCAGCACCCAGGTCGCGATGAGACCCGATGGTCCTGCCGGACCAGTCGGGGGTTGGGAGGCTTTTAACGACTGGACCAGGCCAAACATCAGCCATGCCGGAGAATTAACGTCCCCGGCAGAGAGGTTGGTGGTGGTAGCCTTCAAGGTCAGATCTGACAGTACACTGTATGATCTTAAGGTGGTGAGAAGCCCGGGTGACAGCTATTCCCGTGAGGCCCTCAGGCTGCTTCGCGAGGGACCTAAGTGGACTCCGGCGGTGCGTGACGGACAGGTGGTTGAAGAGAAGGTAAGTATATCTATCGTTTTTAAGTAGAGGCCTCCATGCAATAAATGCCTTTGGCGAGCAGTTTCAAAGACTTAAGACCTTAAGACATCAGACCTAAATTAGTACATTTGGGAAATTTCATGAGTATGAATTTATTAACAGGAAAGCGGATACTGGTCACCGGCGGAGCAGGCTTCATTGGGTCGTCGCTGTGTCACGACCTGCTGGAGCGCGGCAATGAGGTGACCTGCCTCGATAACTTCGCAACGGGAAAAAAGGAGAACATCAGTGACCTGAAAGGTAATCCCCGTTTCAAGCTGATAGAAGGCGACATCAGGGAGCCGGATATTTGCAGGAAGGCAGTCAAAGGCATGGAGATCGTGCTGCACCAGGCCGCGCTGGGAAGTGTCCCGCGCAGCATTGCCGATCCTGCCACCACCAATGCGGTCAATATCACCGGATTCCTGAACATGATAATCGCCACACGTGATGCAGGCATAAAGCGTTTTGTCTTTGCCTCCAGCTCATCGGTTTACGGCGACTCCGCCGAGCTTCCCAAGGTGGAGGAGCGCACAGGCAAGGTGCTCTCGCCCTATGCCATCACCAAGATGGTGAACGAGGAGTATGCCCGCATCTTTGGCAGCCTGTACGGGATGGAGACGGTAGGGCTGCGCTATTTCAACGTCTTCGGCAGGAGACAGGATCCGGAGGGACCCTATGCTGCTGTGATACCCAAATTCACACAGTCGTTCATGAAGCACGAGCCGCCGGTAATCAACGGCGACGGCAGCAACTCGCGCGATTTCACCTACATCGACAATGTCATCCTTGCCAACAACCTGGCAGCCACGGTTGAGAATCCTGGCGCCCTGAACCAGGTCTACAATGTCGCCTGCGGCGATTCGGTGAACCTCAACGACATGACCCTCATGCTGCGCAGCTATCTGGCGGCATATGACATTTCGATATCAAAGGTCGACCCGGATCACGGTCCCAACCGTCCGGGCGACATACCCCACAGCATGGCCAGTGTGGGCAAGGCGGTGAGGTTGCTGGGTTACCAGCCGCAGGTGCTCTTCCCTGAAGGACTGAAGCGTGCCGTGGAGTGGTATGTTGATAACCTCTAACGCTGTTAACAGGCAAGTGAGATGTTCTTTTTTATCTTTGTGCATATCGGGAAGAATCGTTCAGCAATCATCAGCTGAATAATCAGATATACAATTCGTTAGGCACAAGGGCTGTGTGACTGACCAACCGGAGGATTATAAAATCATGATGGACGATCTGGCACACACTAGGGATCGTCATATCATAACAGGTACCATTTGACCGTAAAAGGATTAAAGGAAAAGGCTGTCACAGGGATGTTCTGGAGCTTCTCCGACAGCATGGCCACCCAGCTGATCCAGTTTATTGTCGGACTGGTGCTGGCGCGTCTGCTGTCACCGGAGGAATTCGGCCTGATAGGAATGATAACGGTCTTCATTGCTGTCACTCAGAGTTTGGTTGACAGCGGTTTCGGGCAGGCGCTGATAAGGAAACAAGAAGCAACCGATTCGGATTTTTCCACAGTTTTCTACTTTAATTTTCTTGCGGGTGTAATACTCTTCCTGGTTTTTTACTTCTCTGCTCCTGCGATAGCAAGGTTTTATGCTCAGCCGGAACTTACTGACCTGGCAAGGGTTCTCGGCATTATTATCCTTATTAATTCCGCCAGCATAATTCAAAGGACTATCCTGATACGCAAGGTCAGTTTCAGGAAGCTGATGAAGGTAAATTTTACGGCTGCGGTAATATCAGGGGCAGTTGCGGTGACAATGGCCCTGAACGGATTTGGAGTCTGGAGCCTTGTATGGCGGAGTATAACAGGCAGTGCGGTACAGGCAATAATGCTGTGGAGTGCCAACAGGTGGAAACCAAAACTGACCTTTAACCGGGAATCATTGAGGTCGTTATTTTCATTCGGGTCGAAGTTGCTGCTCTCAGGACTTATTGATACCATTTACAGGAATATTTATCTGCTGATTATCGGGAAATTCTTTTCAGCAGCTGACCTCGGATATTTTACAAGGGCTGACCAATTCAGCCGACTGGCATCGCAGAACCTCACCGGTACTGTGCAGCGTGTCAGTTATCCCGTGTTAAGCCAGGTCCAGGAGGATGATGAAAGACTGAAGGCAGGGTACAAAAAACTTATCATAACCACGATGTTCATTACTTTTTTTGTGATGCTGGGGATGGTAGCCGTAGCAAAGCCGATGATTGTGACACTGATAGGAGATAAATGGCTCCCTTCCGTAGAGTTTCTTCAGCTTATTTGTCTTGGTGCCATGCTGTTCCCACTACATGCCCTGAATCTTAATATTCTGAATGTGAAAGGCAGGTCAGACATTTTCCTGAAACTTGAGGTGGTTAAGAAGCTTCTGGCAGTACCGGTGATCATCGCAGGAATATTTTTGGGTATCAGGGCGATGCTCATTGGTATGGTTGTTCTCTCATTTGTGGCATATTTTCTTAACGGTCACTACTCTGGCAGGCTGGTCAGATACCCGGTCAGCGAACAGATTGGCGACATACTACCATCTTTCATGGCTGCCCTGGCAGTATCCTCAATTGTGTTTTCACTGACGTTGATATTGAATATTTCCCCTGCTCTACTGCTGGTCCTGCAGCTGATTTTGCTTGCAGTCCTGATGGTTGTAACCGGCCGGCTTTTCAGGCTGAAAGGATACATGGAAATCAGGAGTATCATTGTTGAAAAAATTCCGAAAGTAAAAAAATTCCTTTAATGAAAAGAACAATCCGGCAGGCTGTATATGTCACACAGCCAGCCATGCCGCCGCTCGACGAATACACTGTCTGCCTGAAGAAAATCTGGGACAGCAGGATACTGACCAATAATGGCCCGTATCATCAGCAGTTTGAGAAGGAACTGGCTGACTATCTGGGTGTAGAATACCTGTCGGTCTTTGCCAACGGAACGCTGGCACTTGTGACTGCCTTGCAGGCTCTGCATATTACCGGTGAAGTAATTACTACTCCCTTCAGTTTTGTTGCCACTACCCATTCCTTGTGGTGGAACAATATAAAACCCGTGTTTGCGGATATTGAGCCTGAATATTTAACGCTTGATCCCGAAAAGATTGAAGCCGCCATTACTCCTCAGACAACGGCTATCATGGCTGTTCATGTGTATGGCAATCCGTGCAGAATTGACAAGATTCAGCAAATTGCATCCACATATGGGCTGAAAGTTATTTATGATGCAGCGCATGCTTTCGGTGTCACCATGAATGGCAGTTCTGTTTTGCACTGCGGTGATCTTTCGATCCTCAGTTTTCATGCAACCAAAGCCTTCAGCACGGTTGAGGGCGGTGCGATCATATGTCATGATGCAGAGACCAAGAGGCATATCGACCACCTTAAGAATTTCGGTTTCGAAGACGAGGTGACAGTGGTGGAGCCGGGCATCAATGCCAAGATGAACGAGCTTCAGGCCGCTTTTGGCCTTATCCAGTTAAATCATATTGATACTTATATCGCGAAGAGAAAGAAAATTGCCGAACAATACCGTAAGCTCCTGTCGGGGACAGCGGGATTAAGGTTCCTTAGTGATATTGAAGGGGTACGGCATTCATATACATATTTCCCGATCTTCATTGATGAGAAACTGTATGGTAAAAGCCGTGATCAGGTATATGCTGATCTCAGGGCCGGCAACATCTACGGAAGGCGTTATTTTTATCCGTTGATAAGCCAGTTTCCCACATACCGGGGATTACCATCCGCCCGTCCCGACAATATTCCGGTCGCAACGAAAGTTGCCGGGCAGGTTATATGTCTGCCGATCTATCCTGATCTGGAACCAGAGGTCGTAGACACCATTGCTGATATCCTTAGAAAAAGATGATAACTCAAAACTCATTTCTTACGCCTGATGAACTCAGGGAAACAGGCTTCAGATCAGTTGGGGACAAGGTACTGATCAGCCGTTTTGCACGGTTCTACGGGGCAGAAAAGATGACAATCGGAGACAATGTCCGGATTGATGACTTTTGCATTCTGTCAGGGGAAATTAATCTTGGCAACTTCATTCATATCTCTGCCTACTCTGCCCTCTACGGAAGGTATGGCATTGAGATGAATGATTACTCCGGGTTATCGCCCCGTTGTACGGTTTTCAGCGCCACCGATGATTTTTCAGGTGACTGGCTGATTGGCCCCATGGTGGATCAGGAATTAACGAATGTTACCGGAGGGCGCGTAGCCATCGGGAGATTTTCCCAACTGGGGAGTGGCTGTGTTGTATTGCCCGGAGCGAGTATCGGGGAGGGCGTGACAGTGGGTGCAATGTCACTGATCATTCATAATCTGGATGATTGGGGAATCTACAAGGGCATACCGGCACTCTTTTACAAAAAAAGGAGCAAAAAATTGCTTGATCTGCTGAAATGAGCAGGAACAGTGAACCGCTGGTCAGTGTGTGCATGATTACCTACAATCATGAGCCATATATCCGCCAGGCAATTGAGAGTATCCTGATGCAACAGTGCATCTTTTCCTTTGAACTTGTGATCGGAGAAGATTTCAGCAGTGACGAAACCGGAGCTATATGCAGGGAATATGCATCAGCTCATGCTACCGTAAGGTTATTACCATCGGGAAAAAACCTTGGAATGTTGCCCAACTTCTTCCGGACGATTGAGGCCTGCTCTGGTAAATACATTGCATTCTGCGAGGGAGATGATTACTGGACTGATCCGCATAAGCTGCAGAAGCAGGCAGATTTTTTGGAGAAACATACGGAATCTGGTATGGTATGTACTGATTACAGCAAGCTTTTTCAGAATAGTGGTGTCATAAAGAGGGATTGCCTCAAAAAGGCAGGATACGGTCTGGAGATCCGGTTCAACGATTATCTGACCGATATGTCGACAATCGGAACAGCCACTGTGATGGCAAGAAAGGAGTTAATATCAGCTTACATTGCAGAAACCGATCAGGAGACAAGAACCCGCTTTTATGTCGGCGATTCGCCGTTGTGGCTTTTTATTGCAGCCAGGTCAGGAATCGCTGTCCTGCCTTATGAAACAGCAGTCTACCGTATTCTGGACAGTTCAGCATGTCACATCACATCCGATGCTGATCATTACCGTTTTGTCATGAACGGATTGGCAACCGCTGACTATTTCGTGAGCAGATACGGCAACAATGATCCGATACTTACGGATGCGATTGAACAGAAAAGGCTGAAAGCCACTCTGTTTCATGCGTTTAAAACAATGGACAGAACCCTGGCGGAAAAAACCAGGTATAAGATGATGAAATACCGGCCCGGACTGAAGCGAAGATTATGGAGCCGGTTTATGCAGATTGGTTCGGGCAGCAGGACGGCAAATAGAGTAATAAATTTTGTTTTGAAACTTTTAAGGCAGGGAATTGGTTTAAGACAAGAAGGATCGAATTGAGATGAAAATACAAATAATACTGGCAGCTGCCCTGATGGCATCATCAGTGGCAAATTCCCAACCTGAATCATATGATCATCATCGATGGAGGCATCGTCTTCACAACACGGATCATGAAAAGGTTCAGAGACTGGACTCGGTGATTGGCTTTTTAAGAGAGGGTCAGACAGGCACCGACCTTCAGGATTATGTATTTGTTTACACTTATGAAAGGGGTGAAGATAATCCGCGGGAGGTTGTTAAGCTGGATCTGCCGGAAAGGGTCAATTCAAACAGGCAACTATACTCGTACAGGCGTGATGGGTTCAAGACAGAGTACCTGTACCAGGAGTGGATTGCAGATACCTGGAAAGACAGGATGCTTGTGAAATATTTTCCTGATGATGATGACAAATTAGCCCGGGAAGAATTTTCCTCCCTTGATGAAAAAGGGGTATGGGTTCCCTATCAGCAGCATCTTTACAGTTATGATTACCTGGGCAGGATTTCTTTATATCTCCGTAAAATGAGTGACCGGAACGGTGGCTGGTATGATTTCTCAGAAAATATATGGACTTTCAATGATGATGATCAGCTTCTGCAAAGGATAGAAAAGAGAGTCGCAGACGACTATGTGATCTGGACCGAATCATATTATTACGGTGATGGGATCAAGCCAACGGAACGGATACGTCAGACGATGAGATATGATCCGGTATTGGGATATAACACCCTTACAAATGACACACGTCAGTTATACTTCTATGACGAGTTCAATGACCCGGAAGTGATGGAGCAATATAAATGGATGAACAATGAATGGGTCTATGCAGGGGCAAGTCACTATTACTATTCATTTATCCCGGGCAGGAAGGTCACCATGTGTCATAACGGCCATACCATCTCAGTAGCACCTCAGGCTGTAAGGGCGCACCTCGCACACGGAGATCTGATGGGGGCATGCGGGAATGAAAACAAGGAAAGCTTCTTCCGGTCGGGCAGAACACTTAAGAGTGCCGTCGAGTCATCTAAGGTATTTCCCAATCCTGCTTCAGATCATTTTGAACTGGTGCTCCGTCCTGATCACGGATACAAAACTGCAGTGCTGATATCCAAAGACGGAAGGATAGTAAGATCACAGGATGTCAACTACAGGGAGAGGGCGGTTTTTGAGATCAGCGGGCTCAGAAGCGGGCAGTATATACTGAAGCTTCAGGGCGAATCATCTCCGGAAGATATCCTGATAGTTATTTTTTAAATCAGTTATAATGCCCCTTAAAAGGCTGCTTGTTATTTCTCCACTATTTACCGTTAATGCACCTCAGCCGGCGAGATTCAGGGAGCTTGTCAGCCGGTGGTCCTCATCTTATGATATAACAGTACTGTCATTCGATACCGGTCAGAAGGATCTTGTAACCCGGATTGGGGCAGAGGCAGCTATGATGAAATTCAATGCTCTCGGAAAGATACTCATCGGGTCAAGGCTGAGCAGTAATGTCAGGAATTATCAGGGGTTGATGACGGTCAGAGACCGGAACAGGGGCAGATTCCGGTTATGGATGAAAAAAATACATATCAACAGGTTATTCTTTCCTGATGTCTTTATAGTTGAATACCTGAATATTAAAAGGCATCTCATGGCACTTGTTGAGAAAAATCATCCGGAGACCGTGATCTTCTCAACGGCTCCATTTACACTTTTCCTGCTGGCCGGGCACTTAAGAAGAAAATTCCCTCAGATCCAGATAGTTGTTGATACCGGTGATCCTCTTTATGGTGACAGTTCAGCTTATTCCGGACGGCTGATGCACCGACTGTTCGCCGGAAGGGTTGAAAGGGCCTGTTTATCATCGACTGATTTGCTGGTTGTTCCCACGTTGATCCTGAAAAAGCATTATCTGAAATGTTACGGAGATGTGCTCCCGGAGGGCAGGGCAGCGGTGATCGAAAACGGAATCAGCGAAGTTTTCACCTGTATACCCGACGGACGAGCAGACAGGAGTGCACCTTTCAGAATGGTGTATGCCGGACGGTTTTACAAGAGTATGAGGGATCCGTCGGAACTTTACAGAGCTGTTACACTCTTCCCCTCCGGGGAGATAAAGCTGAAGATTTTCGGGAATATCCAGGAAGAGTATAAACCGCCCGCAACAGACACCAGGTTTGTCATAGGAGGTCCTGTTTCTGCAGTGGAACTTGCTCTTGAGTACGAACATTCAGATCTTGTTGTCTTTCTTGACAATGCCTATGGTGTTCAGGTCCCCGGCAAGGTATATGAAGTCCTGGCCGTAAACAGGCCGGTCTTATATATTTACCGGGATACCGCCTCGCCCTCTTATGAGTTGCTCAAAGATCATGATGGTATTGTAATGGTACAGAACAACTGCAATGACATTGCGGCGGGGATTAAACAGGCCATGAACTTCAAAGCCGGACCGAAATACGGGAGAAGCTCTGACAGGTATACTTTTGACGTTCTTGCAGCAAGGTACAGGGATCTTCTGGAAGATCTCAATGCCCGGGATTCTTCAACCTGACTTATGAGATGCTGATCAGGCTTATTATTTATCTCTTTTTCGTCGTTGCAATTGTTCTCGTTTACAGAATGAAACGGGAATTCATTTATTATGTACCCATTTTCAATGTGCTGGCAGATGTCTCCTTTAATTATTTTGAAGCCTTTTCAGCACCTTCTATTCTCAGGGCCATTGTACTTTTTCTTTTCCTGGTGATGTTCTGGGAACAGATGGTAAAGATGGATGTACTTAAATCGATGTACCTGTTTTTCTTTTACATCCTGATCATAATGCTGTTTTCCAAGGAGTTTCTTATCTCTTTCAAGGCTGTCGCCCAGGTAATTCTTTCAATGTCAGTTTTCATTGCCGGTTACCGATATATTACCAACTACCAGCGGTACAGGAAGATGTTGGAGGCACTTAACTGGGTAATCCTTGCCGGTTTCGTCGCCGCTGCAGTGGGTTATATCTTTGATATCGGACAGACTCTTGAGTATACTTCAGGCACTGAATATAAAGGAGAACCTGAATTTATCGGTTTGCTGGGAAGTGGCGGGCTTTACGGGCCTGCACTGGCCCTTGCCCTGCTTCCCGTTATTATTCAGAACAGGTACAGGAATATGCCCCCATGGCTGCTCTGGGTGATCTCTGCGGGACTTTATATTTTTATTATTCTGAATGTCAGACGAACGGCCATAGTGATACCAATAATTGGATTTGTATCCTATCTTGTCTTTACAAGAAGACCGGCCAGAGTAATCAGGTATCTGATCCTTTTTTCCGTTACCCTTGCACTGCTTGCACCTATATACAGACCACTGCTTGAAAAGAGAGTGGAAGCCAGAGCTGAAAGAGGCAGATTCGAAAGAGGGTTCATTAAAACTGAGTCAAGATATCTGGAGAATCTTGAGCTGTTCAAAGAGATCAGGGAGTTTGACAACCCGCTGGCAATAATATCTGGCATAGGGCATAACATTTTTGCCGAGCATACAGAAAAGGGAAGAATTGTCAGAAGAATGTATCATTCAGATACCGCCAAGCTTGTTTATGGAGCGGGTCTGACAGGATTGGTTTTGTATATTGTTCTTTACGGCCAGATGTTGCATATGATCCTCAGGATACCCAGGATAAAGGTTCTGAACGAATACAGAGCCGGGGCCCTGACGCTTTGGATCATTTCATTGTTCGTATCGTTTAACGGCAGCATATCCCTGGTCACATTCAGAACTATGAGCTTTCTCTTGCTGGGGGCCTTTATAGGGATGGCTAATGCTGTTTACAAGAGCCATGGAG